>JAYVST010000600.1:0-3049 GCA_043775255.1 Burkholderiales bacterium | reverse complement strand
CAGGGTGTTGCGGCGCAGTTCCGCATCGGTGACCGCGTCCGGATGGCTCGGAATCAGCGCCACCGGCAGGTTCGAAAACCCCAGCCCCACCGAGGTGGCGGCGGCCTGGCGCATGAATCCCTCAGAGACCAGCGACGAGGCCGGAATGCCGGCCGCCTCGCATGCCGCACTCACCCGCAACACGGCGGGTGTGCAACTGCCTCAGGCGCCGACGCCGGAGATCACCGCATCGACCCCCAGCGCCTTGAGTTTGTTCGGCAGGTCGGCGACGATCTCGCGTTCGTTGGCGCCATGGGTATTGCCGAATTCGCGCCAGCTGACGAAGCGCACATCCGGAAACTTCGCGCGCAGGCCGTCTTCGAGCGCGGCGAAGAGTTTGTCGCCGGAAAAGATGAAATCCCAAAGTTGCGCGACGGTCTTGCCGTTCAGGGTAGCGAGGCGCGGCGCCAGAGTCTTCGCCTTGGTCTGGCGCGAGGCGCGCGGCCACAGTACCTCGTAGTAGCCGTCGTTGCCAATGTCCTTCTGTTCCATTGCATCCTCCATTTTTTGTCGTCTATTCGCCGGTGATTTTGTGGTCGAGCACGACCTTGCGCCACCACTCCGTGTCCGCGCGCACCAGCCTGGAAAAGTCGGCAGGCCCGAGAAAGGCCGACGCCATGCCTACATCGGCCAGTTGCTGAACGAACGCGGCATCGGTCAACGACCTGGCGACCGCGTCGGCGATCCGGTTGACCGCCGCCGCCGGTGTCTTTGCCGGGGCGAAGATGCCGTACCAGCTTACGCCGTCGACCTCAGGATAGCCCTGCTCGGCGAAAGTCGGCACATCCGGCAGCGCAGCATTGCGCTGCGCCCCGACGGCGGCAAGCATTTTCATCCGCCCCGCCTTGACCAGCGGGAGCAGCGGGGCGACATCGGAAAACTGGCCGTCGATCTGCCCGCCCAAAACATCGACCGACGCCGGCGCGATACCCTTGTACGGCACATGCAGGGTCGCCGCGCCGGTGGCCTTGGCGAGCACTTCGATGAATATGTGGGTGGTTCCTCCCACGCCGGCGGAGCCCAGGCGCAACGGGCGGTTCTGTTCGCGTGTCCACGCCACCAGTTCCTTGACGTTGCGCGCAGGATTAACTGTCGATACGAATAGCGCCGTCGCCGCCACCGTGACGCGCGCTACGGGTATCAGATCGTTCAGCGCATCGTAGGCCAGGTTCTTGTAGACGTGCGGATTGATCACGATGACGGCGAGGTTCGAGAGCAGCAACTTCGAGCCGTCAGGCACGGCCTTGGCGATGTACGCCGCGCCGACGCCGCCGCCCGCTCCGGTCCGGTTCTCGACCACGACCGAGCCGCCAAGCAACGGGCGCAGTTTCTCGGCGAAAGCACGTGCCACGAGATCTGCGGTTCCGCCGGCCGCATAGGGTGCGACAAGGGTCGTCACCGTCGCGGATTGTGCGAAAGCACCGGGCAGACATACAACCAGCAGCGCGGCGAGCAGTAGTCTGGCAGTCATCTTCTTCTCCTCATTCTTTTCTCAGTCGGTGACCTGGAACGCCGGCAGCCGTCCGCTCGGCCCGGTCACCTGGAAGCATAGCCGGGTCGATGCACCTATTCTCACCTCGCCGCCCGGAGGCGGCAGGATGCGGGAAAACAGGTAAATGCCTTCCGGCAATTCGAGGATGCCCACCGTGTAGGGCACTTCGGCATTGAATTCAGGACGCGGGGCGCGATGCACCGTGCTGAATGTGTACACCTTTGCGCTGCCTTCGACCTCCACCCAGTCGAAGCGGTCCCCATCGCAATGGATGCAGAACATGCGGCGCGGGTGCTGATGGCGTGCGCAGGAGGTGCAGCGCTTGATCATCAGCTTTCCGGCCTTGATGCCCTCCCAGTAGCCGGCCGTTTCCGGTGAAGGTTCGTACAAGCCGATCTGAAACGGCCCCGCCATCAGCGGCACGCCGGCTCCCCAATCCGCGATGTCGCTCATTGCAGCCCCTCCTCGTTGCTGAAAATCATGACGGCGTGCGACGCCAGCGGGCCACCGTGGAAATGCGCCAGGCCATGGCGCGCATTCTTCACCTGCTTGCCCAGTGCCTGGCCGCGCAACTGCTGTATCACCTCGGCCGCCATGTGCATGCCGTGCGGCGCCTGGCCGAAACTGAGATAGCCGCCGTTCGTATTGAACGGCAGGCCGGTGTCGTAACTGATGCCGCCGCCACGCACGAAATCCTTGCCCTCGCCCTTTTTGCAGAACCCCAGGTCTTCCAGCACCATCATGTTGGCGAAGGTGAACGGCACGGACGTTTCGACCAGGTCGAGATCGCGTGCCGACAGCCCCGCCATGGCATAGGCGCGCTCGGCCGCTACCTTGACGCCCAGGGTCGTCAGGTTGGGCGTCAGCGCCGGTTCGACGCCGGACAGGTGCATGCGCTCGGTGATCCATTCGTGGGTGGTGGCTTCGCCGAAACCGCTGATGTAGACCGGGTTGTGCTCCTTCCGCGCGCGATCGGCGCGGGTGACGATGACGGCGGTGCCGAAGCCGCCCTTGAACCAGGAACTGCTGTCGAGCATGCGGATCGGCGAGGCCAACATTTTCGAATTCAGCACGTCCGCAACCGTGATGGGACCCTTGCGCCGCATCGCCGCGCCCGGATGATCGAGTGCCCAGCGGCGGTTCTCCACCGCGATGATCGCCAGATCCTCGGGTTTGACGTCGAACTCGTACATGTAGCGCTGCGCCACCTGCGCATAGAGCGAAGGCGTGCTCGGTCCATAGGGCGCCTCGAACTGCAGATCGGCTTCCACCGACGCGTTGACCTTCACCATGTCGGTCCACAAGGGCCCGGTGCAGCCGCTGCAGCACAGCGCGTAGTCGACCGCGCCGGACTGCACCGCCATGGCCGCATGGGCCAGCGTCGCCAGCACGCCCGCGCCGTGCACGGTGATCTCCGAGGTCAGGGTCGGCACGATGCGCAATTCCTGCACGATGCGCAGGTTGAACTGCATCGCGGTGTAACCCATGGGCGAGCGGCAGGTGAAAACCGCGCCGATC
>JAYVST010000599.1:0-2494 GCA_043775255.1 Burkholderiales bacterium | reverse complement strand
ATAACCAATTCAGTGAAATCATCCGCGTTGTAGCGGCGCGGCCATGCGGGTCTTGACTACGAAGCCGGGCGCAGTGTGCAGCGTCAACCGCGCGAGCGGTTGACGCGTGCGGTTTTTTCTGTTGCGATAATTGCTGTAGTGACCAACGAAGGACACCAACATGCGGATAGGCAAACCACAACCTCTTCTGGCGCTGGCAACGCTCTGCATGGCCTTGCTCGGACCTACAACCAGCACCTCGGCCCAGGATGCCTGGCCCGGCAAGCCGGTGCGCATCGTCGTCCCGTTCGCGCCAGGCGGTAGCAACGACGTGATCGCGCGACGGCTGGCTCAACGCTTGACAACCGCGCTCGGGCAGTCGGTCGTGGTGGACAACCGCGCCGGTGGCGGAAGCACTATCTGGGCAATGCTGACGTTCTGCTGTGTCCCACCGTTCCGGTGCCGGTACCCACCTGCGCCGAGGCCGACATGGAAGGCTCAGGCAAAGTGTTTGGAGTGGTCGCCCGGCTCACGGCGCTGACCCGGCCTTTCAGCTACCTTGGCTTGCCGGTGCTGGCCATGCCGATGGGCCGCGATGGCAACGGCATGCCGATGGGGGTGCAGTTGATCGGCCGCCCTTTCGGTGAGGCTCGCCTGTTGTCGGTGGCGCAGGCACTGGCAGCGGACATTGGGTGGAGCGCTGCGTGAGCTCATCTGCGGTGATCGGATGTTTTCGGTTGGGAAAGTCGGCGTCGGGCATTGGTTCGCATCGGGACAACGGATGCGGGAATCGCCGGCAGCGGGTGTGTCACGCACGGCCGAGGCGCATTTGTTTCAAGACGGCGCGGCCCAGCAATCCAAAAGGATTTGCCAGCGTCTCCGGCATCTCGAAATGGTTGTAGCCCTCGCCAACCAGCAGTTGCACCGGTTTGCCCGCTGCCGTCAGCGCAGCGGCGAAGTCGCGTGACTGGCGCTGGAACTCAGGCGTTTCCAGTGTTCCGTAAGCGACAATAACCGGCGCCACCAGTTTGTCGAGGTGACGCTGCGAACTTAAGGCCGCTTCGACCTCGTCGGTGAATTTGACGTAGCTGCTGCGCGCCGATAGCCGCGCGGGCTTCAGGTCGTACATGCCGCTGCACAACAGGCCGGCCTTGACGGTGTTGGCGGGCAGACTGAAATCGCGACGCCAGTCGGTGGTCAGCACCACGCCGGCCAGATGCGCGCCTGACGAATGGCCGGAAACGTAGATGCGCTCGGGATCGCCGCCAAAACTCTTCGCATTGCGGCGCACCCACGCGACCGCGCGACGCACCTGATCGGCCATCGGCATCAGGTTGCCGCCCGCTTCCAGCACGTTGATGAAGTCCGGCACCACATAGTGCGCGCCGGCGCCCACGAACAATTCGGCCGGATAGGCGGAATCCTTCGCCATGCCGCTGCGCCACGCACCGCCGTGGATGAAGATGTTGATCGGCGCATTGCGCCGCCGGGTTGGATAAATGTCGAGCCCTTCGATCGGCGTCGGCCCGTAGGCGAAACGCCGCGGTGCGCCCAGGTGCGCGCGTACGGCTTCGCTGTTGGTCGCATAGCGCTTGACTACCTGCGCCAGATTGGGCGCGTAGACGCTCTGGTCGTAGGCGGCATCGAGCTCGGCCTGGTCCATGTCCATCCATACGCGTGGGCCCTTGACGCGCGCCTCGGCCGGCGCGGGCTGCTGGGCGCGCACCGGGTTTGCAAATGCGGTGGCTGCAACAGCGGCGCCGGCAGCGAGGAAATCGCGCCGGGCAAGTCCTGTGCGGGAATCGGGATGGTGGTTTGGCATTGCGTATTCCTCCAGGTGGATCGGCATGTTCGGGGCAAGCGTCGGAACGGAAGTTTACCGGTGAGGATTTCCCGCCGCATGTATCAGTCGCCCATCAAGCTCATGCCGGGATACTCGAAGGTGGCGGCTCTTGTCTGCCGCCGCGCTCAAAGGCTGACCGGATCCGGCGCGGTCTGGCAGCCTTCGGCAAACGAAAACACCGCCAGGCCGAAACCGGCATTCGGGTCCATATGCTTGGCGAAGTGGTGGATCAGGAGCGCGGTGGCAATCGCAGCGCCTTGCGCGGCCTGTCGCGCGGTCAGGCCGTGTTTGGCCTGGATCGGCGCGAACAGCGGTTCCAGCAGGCGCTGCGTGGCGAGGAACTCACGCGGCGGTTTGAAGGCCTTGCCAACCAGCGGCCCGCTCGGCGCTGCGGCGATCGCCACTTTCAGGTTGGCGAGAATGCCGACAGTGGTGTTGCTCAACACCGACGACTGTGTGGCGCCTTCCTTGGACAGCACCGCCTGGCCGGGCGCAACGCCTTCAAGCTTCAAACCGAACGAGCGGAACATGAGTGTACCGGCCATGCGCGCACAACCTGCGATGGCTGTCGGCGGATGGACCTTGCCGTCGCTTTGCAGGGCGCCGATGGCGGCGTTGCTGTATTCCCGTCCCAAGTCCGAGAGTTTTTGACCCAGTGCCAGATCCACCATG
>JAYVST010000598.1:0-2975 GCA_043775255.1 Burkholderiales bacterium | reverse complement strand
AAAGCCTTGAAAAATGCTTCCTTGGCCGCAAAACGCTTGGCGACATAGGCCGCGCGATCGGTTCGCGCGGCCAAGGTGGCCAACTCGGCATCGCCTAAGACTTTGCGCGCGAAACGGCCGTCGTGTCTCTCCAACGCCCGGCGAATGCGCGCGATTGAAACGATATCAGTGCCGATGCCGGTAATCATTTCGGAACGACGCAGCCAGGCAAGTTATCCTGCTCACGAAGGTGCGTTCGCACGCGCCTGCAGCAGCAGGGCCTTCATGTCGCGTACCGACTGCTGCCAACCGCGGAACACTGCTTCGGCAACGATTGCATGGCCGATGTTGAGTTCGACGATTCCCGCGATCGCCGCTACCGGTCCCGCATTTTCGAAATTCAATCCATGGCCTGCGTTGACCACCAAGCCCAGCTGAGCGGCCAATTCGACCCCACGCTTGATCGCCTCGATCTCAGTCGCAGCCGCCGCGCCCTTGGCGTCGGCGAAGTGCCCGGTATGTATTTCGACCACCGGGGCGCCAACGGCTTTGGCAGCCTCGATCTGACGGGCCTGGTGACTGATGAACAAGGAAACGCGGATCCCTGCCTCCGACAGCAGGCGGACGGCGTCTCGCACCCTGTCGAACTGACCGACCACGTCCAACCCGCCTTCGGTGGTGAGTTCCATGCGCCGTTCTGGTACCAGACAAACATCATGGGGCCGTACCTTCACGGCAATCTGCAGCATCTCGCGCGTGATTGCTGCTTCCAGGTTCATGCGCGTCCTGAGCAGCCCACGCAACTCGAACACGTCACGGTCCTGAATATGCCGCCTGTCCTCGCGCAAATGCAGGGTGATTAGATCGGCACCCGCGTCTTCGGCGAGCAACGCGGCTCGCACCGGATCCGGATATGGCGTACCGCGCACCTGGCGCAGCGTAGCCACGTGATCGATATTGACTCCGAGCAGAACGGGTTGACTCATGATTGTTGCAAAGCCATGAAAATGCGCCGCGTGGCGATTCGGCGGCCATTGAGGTGATGGTCGATCAATGAGCGCATCAAATGTTTCGCCTGGCTCGCGACTTGTGAGTCACAAAAGTCCCCCTTTTCGATGGCGATGGCGGCCCGGCCGCTGATTTCCCGCTCCGCGTGCTCGCCATGTTCGAGCCGGCGCAATCCGCGCTCAACGTCGTATGCATAGCGGGCGAGCGGCTCCACCGGAGTGCCGCTGAAGGAATCGACCGCGAGGTTGACCTCGTACCCGATTTCCCGCAGCAGCGCTCTCTCGAAGTTGCGCAGCACGCATACATCGCGCTCCCCGTTCCCCAGGTCGGACAAGGCTGAAGCGTAGTGGTCAAACAGGTGCTCATGCGGGTCGTTGCGTTCCAGCAATTTCAAGACCAACTCGTTGACATAGAAGCCGCACAGCAGTGCCTTGGCGTTAAGCGGTGGAATGCCGCCAAGCCATTCCGCCCGAATGAGGTTGCGCAAATCCCCTCTACCAGTCCATGAAAACCCGACGCGCTGGAACTGCAACAATGCGCCGCGCAATGCCGATCCGGGACGCTTCGCGCCCTTGGCGAGCAATGGGACGCGGCCATGGTCGCGGGTGAAGGTTTCAACGATCACACTGCTTTCACTGTAGGGATAGGAATGCAGGACGAATCCGGGTTGATCCTCGAAGCGTCGTGCCGCCGCATTGCGCAGTGGCGACGATTCGGCTCTGGGCGCAGTCGAGACGCGGGTGACCATCAGACGTACCCGAGCGACTTGAGCGTGGCTGCGCTGTCGGCCCAGCCGCTCTTGACCTTGACCCAGACTTCAAGGAAAACGCGGGCCTCGAACAATTGCTCCATGTCGAGACGGGCATCCGTGGCAATACGCTTCATGCGCTCGCCTTTCGGACCGAGAAGGATGGCCTTGTGGCCCGCACGATCCACCAGGATGGTGGCCAGGATTCGGCGCAATCCGCCCTCTTCCTCAAATTTCTCGATCGTGACCTCGGTCCCATACGGTACTTCTTCGCCGGACAACCTGAACACCTTCTCGCGAATGATTTCGGCCGCGAGAAACCTCTCCGGGCGGTCCGTCAGCATGTCATCATCGTACATGCGCGGCGCCAACGGCAGGCATTGGGCAACCTGCTCAAGCAATGTATCGATACCCCGCCCGTTGCGGGCAGATACGGGCACGATGGCTGAAAAGTCGCGCAACGCTGCGGCTTTCGCGGCCAGCGCCATAAGCCGCGACTGGTCTTTCGCCAGATCGGCCTTGTTGATGGCAAGCACGACAGGTACTGTCGACGGCAGCAGCGCGCAAACGGCAGCATCGCCGTCGCGCCACCCCGCCCCATCGATCACGAAAAGGACAACGTCCGCCGACCCGAGGGCGTCGGTCACGCTCTTGTTCATCGCGCGATTGAGTGCGTTGCGGTGTTTTGTCTGAAATCCCGGCGTATCAAGAAACACGAACTGGGCTTCCGGACGGGTGAGGACGCCAAGAATTCTATGCCGCGTCGTTTGCGCCTTGCGCGACGTAATGCTGACTTTGGCGCCGATCAGGCGATTTAGCAGGGTCGACTTGCCCACGTTCGGCCGACCCGTAATGGCCACATACCCGGTGCGCAATTCGGCCACAAGCAAGGGGATCACGACGGAGAATCCGCTTTGTCCGCTGCGGCCGGCGCAGCTGTGACCGACTCCGCTTGCGGTTTTCCGCCCTTTTGATCGTGGTTGGCGGGTACGGCCGCCTCGACCCCGTCTGTGCCAGAGGCTACAGCACTTGGCGCAGCCGGCAGTGCTTTGGGATTGTCCTTGCGGACCCTGCGGGATTTTTTCGGAGCCTCTTTCGGCGCCAGTTCAAGGGCCTTTTTCGCCGCCGCCTGTTCGGCTGCGCGCCGGCTGGCGCCGGCGCCGGTAGCGCGAATATCCAACTTGGGAATCAGGCACTCGACTTCGAATTCCTGATTGTGCGCAGCGCCTCGGGTGGCAAC
>JAYVST010000597.1:0-2414 GCA_043775255.1 Burkholderiales bacterium | reverse complement strand
TTGTCTGGCACAGGTTGGTGCAGCGCCAGTGCCTTCAGGCAGGCCAGGCGATGGGCCTCGCCTGCGCCCGGATCGAGTATGCGCGATCCGAGTTTGAGCCCATACACCAGGTGCATGGCATCGGCGTCGAGCACCCAGCGTGTCAATTGTGAGAGGCGGGCCTCTTGTTCCATTGCGGCGGCGAAGTCGTCGAGATCGAAGGTGATTTCGGCCGCAGCGCCTCCGCCGAACGCTTTGGCAGGGAGGGGCGCGCCGGTAGCCAGCGACCGGGCAGCGGCCTTCCAGGCGATGTGGCGCGGGCTGTCGCCGGGAAGGTATTCGCGCAGGCCGACGAAGTCGTCGGCGCCGGCGCCATGCGGCACTCCTTCCCCATTGCCTTTCGGCGCAGCGGGAAAATCCAGGCGGCCACTTGCCGGCGCGGGGTATACAAGACATTGCAGGTCCGGTTGCCAATAGCTCCAGGCGCGGAACAGGCCGAGCGGGTAACGCGTGTCGATGGTGATGCGAGGCGCTGCAAGCCAGCCGCGACGCTCGGTCGGGACCGCCAGCACCATCGCGTGCGAGGATTCCGGCGGCACATCCACCGCGGCTGCGGAATGAGGCGTTTTCAGCCAGATCGCCGCACGCTCGTCCACGCGTTGATTGTTGAGCGTGATTTCAAATGCCGCGCGACTGCCCGCGAACACTGGATCCGCCTTGTGCGGCCGAAGGCGCAGGTGCACCTGATTGCGAAACGTGTGCAGCATGCCGACTAAGCCCGCAGACGCCAGAAAAAAAGTCAGCACGAAGCCCAAGGCCAGGTCGTAGTTGATCGACGCTGCCAGGAACGCCAGAAGCGAAAACGCGAAAAAAAAGCCGTAGCGGGTAGGGAAGATGAACACGCGGCGCTGATTGAGGAAAACCTCGCCTGCCTCGCGGCCGCGCGGCTGGAAGATCCAGGCAGACAGGCGCCGGCGCAGGCCCGGCCGGGCGCCCGGCGCCGTCAGGGCAACGCGATCGACTTCATCCATTCTTCCACCAGCAAGGCAGGATGGGCGCCGGCGGCGGCTTGTGCCGGGCGCAGGCGATGACCTGCCACCACCGGCAAGACCGCTTGTACGTCCTCCGGCAATACTGCGGTACGGCCGCAAACGAAGGCCCAGGCGCGAGCTGCGGCGAGCAGGGCCAGGCCGGCGCGCGGGCTTAAGCCGGCGACGAATTGCGGCGCCCTGCGCGAGGCTTCGATCAAGGCTTGCAGGTAGTCGATCAGCGCGGGCGCAACATGCAATTGCGCCGCCTCCGATTGCAGCGACTGGAACTCCGCGACCTGCAGCACCGCACCGGTGCGCGCGGCTATCGTGCGGCGGTCGGCGCCGGTGAGCAGCTCACGTTCGGCCAGGTGATCCGGATAACCCAGTTCGATGCGCATCAGAAACCGGTCCAGCTGCGATTCCGGCAGCGCGAACGTGCCGACCTGATAGGACGGATTCTGCGTGGCGATGACAAAAAACGGCTGCGGCAAGCGGTGCGACGCAGCATCTAGGGTCACCTGCTCCTCCTCCATGGCTTCGAGCAGTGCGCTCTGGGTCTTGGGAGTGGCGCGGTTGACCTCGTCGGCCAAGATGAATTGGGCGAAGATCGGGCCCGGATGGAACTTGAAGCTGCCCGATTCGCGGTCGAACACCGAAGCGCCGAGCACATCGGCCGGCAACAGGTCACTGGTGAACTGGATCCGCTGGAACTGCAGGCCAAGCGAGCGTGCCAACGCGTGCGCCAGAGTGGTCTTGCCGACGCCCGGCACATCTTCGATCAACAGGTGGCCGCGCGCGATCATGCACGCGACGGCGAGTCTGAGCTGCCATTCCTTGCCGAGGACGATCCGATTGAGCTGGGCCAACAGAGCGGTGAGACGGGGGTGGGCTGGCGGTAACATGAACCTGACGGTGGAACGCTGTTTGTCGCGACACGGCGGCCAGTTGCCTGGCGGCGCCAAAAGACCCATCATAGCAACCCCCAACGTCGTCCAAACCAATGAATACCGCCTACATCACCCACGCCGACTGTCTGCGCCACGACATGGGCGGCGGACATCCCGAAAGCCCGGACAGGCTCCGCGCCATCACGCGGCACATGCTTGAGTCGGGCATGGTCGAACGGGTCCGTTCCCTCGAGGCCCCTCTGGCGGCGCGCGACGACTTGAAGCGGGTGCATCACCCTGACTATGTCGACCTGATTTTCGAGCATGCCCCACAAAGCGGCCTGGTGCAGCTGGACCCGGATACCGCGATGAATCCGTACAGCATGAATGCGGCCCTACGCGCCGCAGGCGCCGGGCTGCTGGCGATAGACGAGGTGCTGGCCGGCCGCGCCGGCAACGCCTTCTGCGCGGTGCGCCCTTGCGGTCATCACGCGACCCGCGCGCGCTCCATGGGCTT
>JAYVST010000596.1:0-7986 GCA_043775255.1 Burkholderiales bacterium | reverse complement strand
CGCAGCGGCGCTGGCTGGCCCTTATTTCCACCGGTGATCGCAGTGCGGTGGCGTCGCGCGGCTGGCTCGGGTTTCGCGGCGCCTGGGTGTGGCGCTGGAAAGACTGGATCGATCGCCGCTTCATGACTAAGTTCAGCGACTTTCCCGACATGTCGCAGCTAAGCGCACCGGCTGCGGTGTCGACGGTGAAACTGGAAGGCGAAGAAGCCGCGCAGGCGATCTCGGCCATCGCCATGCGCTGCGGCGGCTGCGGCGCCAAGGTGGGAGCCGGCGTGCTTTCGCGCGCCCTCGGTGCGCTCGAACCGATCGCGCGCGACGACGTGCTGATCGGCCTGAAGTCTCCCGACGACGCCGCCGTGGTGCGGGTGCCACCGGGCAAGGCGATGGTGCACACGGTGGATTTTTTCCGTGCCTTCATCGACGACCCCTATGTGTTCGGCAAGGTCGCCGCCAACCATTCGCTGGGCGACATCTTTGCCATGGGCGGCGAGCCGCAATCGGCCACCTCGGTGGTGACGGTGCCGCCGGGGCTGGAGGCCAAGGTGGAAGACACGCTGTTCCAGATGATGTCCGGCGCCGTCGAGATGTTGAACGCTGCCGGCTGTGCGCTGGTGGGCGGGCACACCGGCGAAGGCCAGGAGCTGGCGCTGGGATTCGCCATCAACGGCTTGATCGACGAAGGCTTAGGCGAGGTGATGCGCAAGGGCGGCATGCGCGCCGGCGACGCGCTGATTCTCACCAAACCGATCGGCACCGGGACGCTATTCGCTGCCTTGCCGCTGCTGAAGGTGCGCGGCCGCTGGATCGATGCCGCGCTCGATTCGATGTGCGTCTCCAACGCGGCCGGCGCGAAAATCCTGGCGCGCTTCGGCGCCACCGCCTGCACCGACCTGACCGGCTTCGGCCTGCTTGGACATCTGGTGGAAATGACGCGCCCCTCGGGCGTCGATATCGAACTCGATTTGTCGGCCCTGCCGGTGCTCGAAGGCGCCGAGGAAACCGCCGCCGCCGGCATCCTCAGTTCATTACAGCCGGCCAACGTGCGCCTGCGCCGCGCGCTACGCAACCAGGCCGAGATGGTGAACCACCCGCGTTACCGGCTGATCTTCGATCCGCAGACAGCGGGCGGGTTGCTGGCGAGCGTGCCGGGAGAGCGGGTTGAGGCGTGCGTGGCGGCGTTGCGCGCGGCGGGCTATGGGAGCACGGCGGTGATTGGGCGGGTGTTGGCGCAGGCAGATGCGCTGGAGCCGGTGACTCTCAAACGATGAATTCGCCTCCGCCACCCGTCCCCGCGAGGCCGGTGGCCGAGAAGCGATATGCGATTTTCCGCCGTCGGATGTACGCCACGATGGCGTACACTACATTTAGGCCGGATACCCCTTCCCAAAATCCGCTGCCGATTCAGGAGATGTCCACATGAGCACCGCAATCAGCACCAAAGCCAGATCCGAGTCGAAGGAAAAACGGCATCGTTTAGCCGTCACCGCTCCCCTTGCGGAGGTAAAAAGGGAACGCCTTCATCTGCGTCTCGATCTCGCGGCACGAAACAAGATCGAGCAGGCTGCTCAGTACCTCAACAAGACCGCGTCGGACTTCGTTTTGTCGCAAGCCGTTATCGCGGCCGACAAGGTCATTGAATTGCATGGTCACAGCATCACGCTTTCCGATGCGGATTGGGAGCGCTTTTGCACGGCACTGGAGCACCCGCCAAAGCCCAACGGCAAACTGAGAGACGCCGCGCGCCGCTATGCCAGGCGCGGAGGCGAACTTGCCGGCTGAATCCTGGCACATTCGGCCACTGGCGGCCGATCACCTGCGCGCGGATTTCGATTGCGGCGAAAATAGCCTTAACGAGTACCTGCGCCACTACGTCAACCAGGACTCGCGACGATTTCTGACCCGCGCCTTCGTGCTGACAACGGCGGATTCGCCGGAAGTTCTGGGCTACTACACGCTGGCGGCGACCAGCATCCAGCGCGAGCGATTTCCAGCGAATCAAGCCCGAAAGCTGCCGCGTTACCCTGTGCCCGCCGTACTTTTGGGCAGGCTTGCAGTCGACAAAAAATTGAGCGGACGGGGGCTCGGCGGACACATCATCATCGATGCGCTCAAGCGGGTGGGACAAGCCTCCGCGACCATTGGCGTGTACGCGGTCGTGGTCGACGCGATCAGCGACCGCGCGGCCAAGTATTACGAGGGCTACGGATTCATACCGTTGACAGAACCGGGGCTGTCGCTATTTTTGCCGATTGATACGATATTGCGTATTCCCTGAGAAGCTTGCTGTCTCATCAATTTCGTCCGAAGTGGCGATCTCGCTATCGCGTACCCGGCGGTCGCATCCCGGGGCATCCCAATCCGCCGGGAGACTGAACGCCATGAAGCGCGCACCCAGATGCGGGAGGCCGAAACGAACTTGCGTCAAACGCGTCGGCGTCGCGCAATAAATCCGATCAAACCGAGACCTGCCACCAGCATTGCCCAGGTATCGGCCTCAGGGACCGGCACTGCGGACGTCACGAAATGGCCGTCATCTGCCAGGCCGTTGGCAGCGGTGAAGCCGTAGTAGACCGTATTGCCGAGGTAGTCGCCGGTGTTCTGGTCGGTGAGTCGCAAGCCCACCTGCCTGCTGTCGATGACTTGCGAAACCGAAAAGTCGCCCAGGTCCAGGCGACTGATCCTTCCGGTGAGGGTGCCGGACTCGTCAATATTGCCGGAAGGCACATAGTCGACAAATGCATGCCATTGGTAAAACGGATCGCGAATCGAATCGCCCAACCCCGTTTCGGTCGCCGTCAACGGCGCGACCGATCCTTGCGCAAGTATCTGCAGGCTGGGCGAGACCGGGTCGCCACTGAAATGGAAAGTATCGATCGCGAAGGCAACGCTTTTTTGTGACAGGCCTTCGTAGCCCAGGCCGGAACCCGCACCACCCAGACCGCGGGTATCGGTCAGCGCGAAGGTCATGCCGTCGCCGCGCAGGACGGTGCCGGGCCGGATGTAGAAATTGAAGTGAAACCCGAAGGACTGGTTGAAATCGAGAGTGACAGGGGTCGGCGCAAATGCCGCGCCACTATTGCCGCCTACGGTGGGCGTGAGAGTGATGCCCTGATACAAAAGCCCGTTGGCGGTCTGGCTGGTCGCCTCGGCTGCGCCGAAGATAGTCCAGGTTGCGAAATTCGCCGTTGCCACGTCTATGTTCTGCTGCGCACGGGCGTCTATGGATATCGCAGAAACAAGCAGCGCGGCCAGCGCGGCGGCCATAAGTTTCATGGTTCGAACCCTTTTCTTCCATCAGTGGACCATTTGGCTTGACGCGCCTCGTAGGCCGCGCGCCCAGCTGTACGGCAGCTCGACAAACAGCCGCCAACCTTCAGCATGCCGGTACATGAGGCAAAGTTCAAGCCAAGTCGTGACAGTATCTGGGCACCGGCGCAACATGCGAAATAAAATCAACGGCTTGACGCACGGACACCCATGCAAATGTCATGCAGTCCTGGTTGCTCCCGGGCCTGCCGGGCGCCTGGTGTAAACACCGGCGTTGGTGCAAATGCACTAGCGGCCTGGCGGACTTGGCACAAGCGCCGAGGCACCCTATGCTGCGTCTTTCGGACTTTTTCGGCCCAATGGCAACTCCTGCATCGCGCAATACCTGTGGAACTCAATCCGCAACGATGAACATGCACGCGTTGAGCGGCGTGCTGCTAGAGCTGCACCGGCTCGGGCGCGAGGCGGCCTACGCAACTTTCCAGCCGCGGGCATTGGAATGCATAAAGGACATCATCGCCTTCGATTCCGCCTGGTGGGGCAACGCCGCTGCGGAGCCCCTGGAGATTCATCGCATTTACGTCTACAACTGCGCCGACACGATCCTCGCGGACTATCTGCCGCACATGGAAGAGGATTTCTTTCGCGCCGCCTTGCTGGCCGCGCCCGGCACGACGATCAACATGAGCGACCTGACCACGCGCGCGCGCTTCACGCGCACCCGCATGTACAGGCAGGTGGGCAAGCGCTACCGTATCGAGTGGTCGCTCGGCACTCTACTGGTGGAGCCGGTGTCGTCGCTCAACGAATTCCTCACGCTGTGGCGCCACGACCCGGCCAAGCCCTTCTCCGAAACCGACAGGCAAACAAAAGAGTTGCTGATGCCGCACCTCGCAGACGCGCACCGGGAGGCGCGCATGCGCGCCTTGCTGGAGGGCGAGAATGTGCATCACGGACATTGGGCGGTGGCCGATGAGCGCGGATTCCTGCGCGAGATCACGCCGGGATTCAATCATCGCATCCGCGACGTCTGGCCCGACTGGCGCGGCAGCCGGCTGCCGGCTGCATTGCTACCAAGCGTGCGTAGCGCCACGCCCTACAACAGCACTGGCAGGCTGAAGCTTGCGATCACCCGCAAGGGCGACTTCCGCTTTCTTCAAGTGCCGGCCGGCAACCTGCTGGACCGCCTGACCACCCGCGAGCGCGACATTGCGGTGCGCTATGCGCGCGGAGCGTCGCATGCGCAGATTGCCGACGCGTTGCAGCTTGCGCGCTCGACGGTGCGCAACCACATCGCACGCTGCTTCAGCAAGCTCGCGGTCGACAACAAGGCCGCACTGGCCTTGCGAATCGCTCCGCTGATCGCGAGGGATTGACGGGTTGAGGGGTTGAGGGGTTGAGGGGTTGAAGCCCCGGCCGAGCTAGACGCCCCCGTCGACGCGGGCCAGCAATTCGATACTTTCGTCAATCAACGCATGCAGTTGCGATACGCGCTCGACGCCAAGGTGATCGTTGACCGCCCGCTGCGCCTTTTTCCAGTAGCGCTTCGCCTGCGCCTGCTTGGCGCGGCCGACAGGCGTGACCTCGATCGAGCGGCTGCGCTCGTCGGCGCCGCTTGTTTGCAGCGCCCAGCCCGCCTCGATCACCAGCCGCAGGTTGCGCGTCAGGGTAGAGGCATCCATGCCCATGCGGCGCGCCAGCTCGTTGGGCTGGATCGGTCCGTGCGCCGCGATGTGTGAAAGCAGTGAGAACTGCGTGCCCTTGAGGCCGACGCGCGCCAACTCGGCGTCGTAGATGCGGCTGACGCGGCGCAGCAGCTGGCGCAGGCGGAAGTTGGTGCAGCCGCGCGGCTGGATCGACATCCCGGAGTCAAGGTTTGGCATGGATGTTATGATTGTATCTACAACTATTGCGGATGCAAGCCCCCGCTCCAACCCCAGCCTCCGCCCCGACCTACGCCCCGGACCTACGCCCCAGACCTACGCCCCGCCCTCTGCCCCCGATGTCCGCCACCGCTCCACCGGCCGCTCCGCCTCCCGCCGCGCCGTCCACCGTCAATCCAGCCGCCAACCCGCTCCTGACCGGCCCGGTGCTGCCTACCCTCTTGCGCCTGGCCGGGCCCAACGTGCTGGCGATGACCGTATCGGTATTGGTTGGCATTGCGGAAACCTACTATATCGGACGGCTCGGCACCGAGCCGCTGGCGGCCATGGCGGTGGTGTTTCCCTTCGCCATGCTCACCCAGATGATGTCATCCGGCGCGATGGGCGGCGGGGTGTCCTCTGCGGTGAGCCGCGCGCTCGGCGCCGGCAACCTGGCGCGCGCGCGCGCGTCGGCGCTGCATGCAACGGTGATCGGCGGGTTCGCCGGCGTGATCTATTCAGTCCTGTTTATTGCCTTCGGGCCCGCGCTCTACCGCCTGCTCGGCGCCAATGGCGCCGTGCTCGACCACGCCATTGGCTACGGCAACGTGCTGTTCGCGGGCGCGGTGCTGGTGTGGCTCTACAACACCCTGGCTTCGGTGCTGCGCGGCACCGGCAACATGAAGGCGCCGTCGGTCACCATCCTCGTATCCTCGCTATTGCAGATCATCCTCGGCGGCAGTCTCGGCCTGGGGCTCGGCCCGTTCCCGCAGTTGGGCATGGTGGGCGTAGCGTTGGGCCAGATCATCGCGACCGCCGCCGGGGTGATCTTCCTCGCCTGGTATCTCCTGACCGGCCAGGGCCGACTCAAGCTCACCTTCGCCGGCCTGAAGCTGCGCGCCGAACTCTTCACCGATATTCTCAAGGTAGGCGCGCTGGCCTGCCTGTCGCCGGTGCAGTCGGTGCTGGCCACGGTGATCTTCACCGGACTGGTGGCGCGCCTGGGGCTGTTGCCGCTGGCGGGCTACGGCATTGGCCAGCGGCTGGAATTCCTGGTGATCCCGATCGCCTTCGGCATCGGCGTGGCCGCGGTGCCGATGGTGGGCATGGCCATCGGCGCCGGTGACGTCGCCCGTGCGCGGCGCGTGGCCTGGACTGCCGGCGGCGTATCGGCGTGCAACCTGGGTATGCTCGGGCTGATCGTGGCGCTGGCGCCCGATTTGTGGGCCGGGCTTTTCACGCACGATGCCGCAGTGCTCGACTACGCGCGCCAGTACCTGCGCTTGGCCGGCCCGTGCTTCGCCTTCTTCGGAGTCGGCCTGACCTTGTACTTCGCTTCGCAAGGTTCCGGCAAGGTCCTGGGCCCGGTGCTGGCCTCGACCTTGCGCCTGATCATCGTCGGCGGCGTCGGCGCCTGGCTTTTGGCCCATGGCGCGCCGGCCTGGCATTACTTCGTGCTGGTGGGCGCAGCGATGGTGGCGTACGGGCTCTCGACGGCGGCGGCGATCTGGTTCACGCCGTGGGGCGAGCGCAGCGCGGGACGTGCGGGAAGCTGACACGCCAGCGGATCGCAGCCCGGCGCATCGCCTACGGTTTCTTCGACGCGTTCGTCGAACGCGATCATTGGTTCTTAATCGGCGAAGTGCATCCGGAATGGCGCAACGTCGATCAGTCGTGCTTGTAACCCGCCTCGCGCTGCGCACGTATGGCCAGCACCCACACCAGATCATCGTCCGGAACCCAGCGGTACAACGCGACGAAGCCACGTTTGCCGCGGCCGATCACCAGTTCGCGCTTGCCTCCAGCGACCGGTCTGCCGATCAGCGGGCTGGTGGTGAGAATTGCCATTGCCGCCACGACGCCATTGATGACCTGGGTCGCCGCTGTTGGATCGTACCTCGCGAAGTGCTCAAAAATGCGGTCGAAATCCTCGACGATGGCTGGGTCATAGACCAGGCGCGCCATCGCGAAGCTCAGCGCGACGGCTTGCGCGGGCGCGGACGCCTGACCGGCTCGCCGCGAGCGCGGGCTTGCAGATACGCGTGCATGTCCTCGGCGGCGATCGCCTTGCCTTCGCCCAATGACTGTTCCCATCGACGGTCCGCCACGTGATGGAATCGATCGTTCATTTCAGCGGATTCGACGGTGCGTTCGATGGCGTCGAGAATGAATCCATGGGCACTCATGCCGGCGCGTGCCGCCGCGGCGGTGATCCGGCTCTTGAGATCCTCGTCGATGCGTATGGTAGTGGTAGTCATGCTCGAACTTCCGCTCTCGGAGCCGCGATTGTAAGACGTTTGTGCTACCGACCGCGGAACTTCCCGCAGACATCCCGGGTCATCGGGGCCGCCATTGAATACGGTCTTCGCGTAGCGCTCGGCGCGCTGGCGCGCCGGCATTGAAGTCTTATACTCAACGTCCTCATCGATGCCTCAAGGAAAATGACCATGAGCCAAACCCACACCGGCGGCTGCCTCTGCAGCGCCATTCGCTACACCGTTGACGCGCCCATGGCGAACGTGATCGCCTGCCACTGCAGCCATTGCCGCAAGATATCCGGCGCCGGTTCCAGCCACAACGTCGCCATCCCCACCGCCAGCCTGACCATTACCGCCGGCGAACCCAAGGTGTATGCCGACACCGCCGAGAGCGGCAACCGCCTAAACCGCTTTTTCTGCGCCGACTGCGGCTCTTCACTGTTCAGCCGGCGCGAGAAAATGCCGGAAATGACCGTGCTCAAGGCCGGGTCGCTGGATGATGCCCGCAGCCTCAAATTGGCGATGAACATCTGGACCGATAGCGCGCTGCCGTGGATGCATATCGATCCGGCGCTCGACAGGCACCCGAAAAACCGGCC
>JAYVST010000595.1:0-2283 GCA_043775255.1 Burkholderiales bacterium | reverse complement strand
CTGGAACTCGCACGGGAAGCCATGCTGACCCGCGCACGCGACCTCGCCGCCTTCTCCTGGGGCAACGAACGCGATGTCATGCTGGTCGATGATGGTGACGGCGTAGCCTTCGCCATCATCGGCTCGCTCCCCGCGCACCGCCTGCCGCTGCCGGTGGTGCACGGCTGGATCATGCTGCGCAACCGCGTGCCGGTCGGCTATGTGCAGACCGACACGCTGTTGGCCGGCAGCGAGATCTCGTTCAATGTGTTTCCGACTTTCCGCGGCGCCGAGGCGGGTTACCTGTTCGCACGCGTCCTGGCCAGCGCGCGCCATGTGCTGGGGGCGCGCGCGTTCTCGATCGAACCGTATCAGCTGGGCGTGGGCAATTCGGAAGGCATCGAATCCGGCGCGTGGTGGTTCTACTACAAGCTGGGTTTCCGGCCGCTGGCGGCTGGCCCGCAGGCGTTACTCGCGCGCGAGCTCGCACGCATGCGAGGCAACCCGACGCATAGGTCCGGCGTCGCGACACTCAAACGACTGGCCCGCGGGCACATGGTGTTCGAGCCTGAGCCGGGACGGCGCGCTTGGCTGCCACTGATTCCCGGCTTGGGTCTTGCGCGGCGATGGGACTCCCCGGTCGATGCCGGAATGTCGGCGATGCAACGGTTCGAAACCCGCGACATGGTCGGCTGGACAGCGGACGAGCGAACCGCGTGGCAGCGGTTGGCCCCGATTTTGCTGGCACTCGAAGGTGTCGAGCGCTGGACCGCCGACCAGCGCCGCGCAGCGGTGGCGGTGCTACGCGCCAAGGGCGGGCTACGCGAGAGCGGAATGTTGTCCAGGCTGGACGCGCATGTGCCGCTATCGGCGGCGTTGACGCGCATGCTGGAAGCGACGCTGCAGCGTCCGAATGAAGCGGCACGAATGAAGCATCTTGGATCGAAAGCCAAAACATGACACAGAAGTCACTGTTCGAGAATACGGCGGGTTTCGGTGCGGCCATGGTGCCGGCGATCGCCGCCGGCGGCAAAACCGCCAAACTCAGCAAGGCGCAAAAACGCTTCAACAAACTGGTGACCGGCATCGCGGAAATGCGGAGTGAACTGGCGCGCTGGCGCGAATTCGTTCCCTTGTTCCAGCGCCGGATGATCGCCGAGATGGAGCCGCTCGGCCTGCGTCTGCGGGAGAAGCAGCTCGCCATGGTTCATCTTCTGGATCGCGCCAGGGATGGGCAAGGGCTGACCAAGCGCCAACGCGCGAAAGTCGACGATATCGTGCTTGATCTGCTGTCGAACATGTTGCAATTTGGCGAGGACGCCGAACTTGTACGCTTGTACGACAAATACAGCGCCACGAGCTTTGCCGACGACCGACGCGAAGAGCTGGAACTTGCGCGAACGATGGCATCAAGCGTCTTCGGTGTCGATATCGATGACGATTCGGCGACCGAATCGCCGGATGACCTGATCGAACATATCGCGCGGAAGCTCCACCGCGCACAGTCCGACCCGCCTCAGGATGTCGGTCCCGCACGCAAGAAGAGCGCGAAAGCCTTGGCGCATGAGGCTCGTGTCGAAGCGGCCGAGCAGGGCGCGAGCCAGTCGGTGCGCGCCGTGTTCCGTCAATTGGCCAGCCAACTGCACCCGGATCGTGAACCCGATCCGCGCGAGCGCGAACGCAAGACAGCGTTGATGCAGCGGGTCAACAAGGCGTATGCCGACGGCGATCTGCTGGCGCTGCTGGAATTGCAATTGAGTGTCGAGCAGATCGACGCCGCCGCACTGGCAAGCATGGCGGAAGATCGGGTTGGCCACTACAACCGGGTGCTGGGCGAGCAACTGGAGCGCCTGCGCGAGGAGTTGGACGACATCACCGCGCCCTTTGGGTTCGGCATGGTGGATGCGCCGTACGTGGACCTGACGCCGGAGTCCGCCGGCCGGAAACTGGACACCGATATTGCCGATGTCAAAAGTACATTGCGCGATCTGCAGGCCGACCTCGACAGTTATCAGGACATCCGCGTGCTCAAACAGAGTTTGGCCGGATACCGGCTCAGGCGACAGGACGCGGACGGCATCGACTTCCTGGATGAGATTTTCCAGGATGACCCGCGACGCAAACGGCGCCAACGTTCATGAGACCGGCTCTCAACCCTGAGCATGAAACGATTCAGAAATCGCGCTGTTGATCGCGCCGGTTTTGTGATTTTCTTCAGCGCCGGAATCGGCACCGTGGCAACGAAGCCCACGCCGCCGATCCAGAGCACGACGGCGGCGACGTGAATCGCACGCGCGATGATGA
>JAYVST010000594.1:0-4397 GCA_043775255.1 Burkholderiales bacterium | reverse complement strand
AGGTAAAGCGCAAAGGCGATAAGCGCTGCGCACGCGATGAAGCCGGCGCTGAACAGGACACGGGAAGTCAACGACCGCATGTTCGTTTCAGGAAAGCCCAGTGTCTTGACAGAGACATCCGGACCTAAGGTCTTGAGCGGGGCATCCGGACCCAAGAAATTGACCGAGACATCCGCAACTGGCTGCCGGAACCTGCACCTGACAGACCGGGTTCAGCCCTGGATCCAGGGCAAACCGGCCTTGCGCCAGCCGCCGAGATGTCCGCGTCGCTTCTTGTCATCCGGATTGCCTTCGAACCCTTCAAGGATATTGAACGCGTTGGGGAAGCCGGCGGCAGTCGCCGCAGCTGCCGCGCCTTGCGAGCGCACGCCGCTGCGACAAAGGAACAGGAGATTCTCGTCCGGCCGGGCGGCCGCGCGCAATTGCGCGACGAACGCCTCATTCGGACGGCTCTTGATCCCGGAAGTTCCGTCCGGCTCGTAAATGCGCCATTCGATCATCGTGCTGCCTTCGATGCGACCGACAAACTCCCACTCGAAGCGGCCGCGCACGTCGATGATGCGGGCGGCGCCGGCAGCGGTGAGGGATCCCGCTTCAGCCGGAGTGAGATCGCCGGCATAGGGCAGGCTATTTGCGCGTCCGGCGGCAATCGCCGGTTCAAGTGCTGGATGAGGCATAGGAGGTCCGCTTTCAATCAGAGGGCTGGCCTACGGTTCTTGAAACGCTTGCGTCTGGTTGCGCAGGCTCACCGGCAAAAACCGCGAGCGCTGCAAGGTACACCACTCCGACTTCGGCGCACCGGCCGGTCCGGCGCGGATCAGCCTGTCGCCCGCACGCGGTCGGCTGCGGTGCGCAATGTCGCGCAGGAAGCCGCCAGCGCTGCGCGGAATACTTCACCGAACATGAGCAAGGTCGGACCGGATACGGCTGCAAGTCCCGAGTGCGCAAGCTGACCCAGGGTGGTGAAGCGCCGCTTGCTTTCAAGCGAGGCTGATTCGACGATCGCGACCGGCAGTTCAGGCGATCGGCCGAGGCCAAGCATCGTGGTTGCCACCTGCATGGCGTCGCGGGACGCCATGTAGAGCACCGCAGTGTCGGCATGGGCCAGGCTGGCGGCCCATGCCGATGGTGGTTCGTCGTCGCCGACGCGTGGCGTGGCGAACGCCACAGAGCGGCTGACACCGCGCCGGGTGAGCGATATGCCCAGGTCGGCACTGGCCGCCTGGGCCGCAGTGATACCGGGCACGACCTCATAGGCGATACCGGCGGCGGCGAGGGCATCGATTTCTTCCTGTGCGCGGCCGAACAGCATCGGGTCGCCGCCTTTCAGGCGCACAACGCTGGCGTGCTTTCGGGCCGCGTCCACCAGGCGCTTGTTGATGAACTGCTGTGCAGTCGAATGGGCGCCACAGCGTTTGCCGACGGCGACTTTTTCGGCATGGACGGCCAGCGCGATGGTGTCCGGGTGAACCAATGCGTCGTGAAAAACGATATCGGCACTGTCGAGCAGACGGGCCGCACGCAAGGTGATGAGATCGGGGGCGCCGGGCCCGGCGCCGACTAAGTAGACCGTTCCGGTCATTGCGCCAGGCCTGCGCTGCCGAGGCGCCGACGGTAGTAGGGTACGGGGCGCGCAACCGAGGACTGATAGGCGTCGGCGAAGTCCGCAAAGGCGGCAAGCGCGTCTTCGGGTTTCTTGTCCGTCCCGAAGGCGAACGAGTTGAATCCGACACTCTCGAGGTAGAAAAGCTGGTCGCGCAGGACTTCGCCAATCGCACGCAATTCGCCCTTGTAGGAGAAGCGTTCGCGCAACAGGCGGGCGATGGAATAGCCGCGGCCGTCGGTGAATTGGGGGAACTGCACCGCCACCAGCGGCAGGTCGGAGAGATCGCGTACGAGTTTCTCGGGGTCGGCGTCAGGCTGCAGCCAGACACCAGTGCGTCCGGCGCGAACGAGCAGGCGGCTGCGCTCTTCGAGCCATCTGGTGAGGGAAACGATGATGTCACCGGCAGGCGGGATATCGCCGTCGGCGGGCACGAATTGCCAGGTGTCTTCGGCAATGCGGCGGTCGAGGATGATTCGCTGGTTCATTTATGCCGCCTTCAGTTCGGGCGTACCGTAAACCCGCGCCTTGAAGGGCTCAAGTCCGATTCGACGCACGGTGTCGATGAAGGTTTCCGTCATGTCGTTTTGCGCCTGGCGCAATTCGACATAGACCTCGACGATCCTGACGATCGCATCGGCGATCTCGTCGGCAGCGAAGGAGCGCCCGATCACCTTGCCCAGGGCCGCGTGTCTACCCTGCGTGCCCCCGAGCGTCACCTGATACCACTCGGAACCGTCCTTGTCGACGCCGAGGATGCCGATGTGGCCGACATGATGATGACCGCAGGCATTGATGCAGCCCGAGATATTGAGATCGATCGGCCCTAAGTCGTGCTCGTAGTCGAGGTCCTCGAAGCGCGACTGGATGTCGGCTGCGACCGGAATCGACTTGGCATTGGCCAGCGAGCAGAAGTCGCCGCCCGGGCAGCACACGATGTTGGTGATGAGTCCGATGTTGGACGTGCCCAGGCCCGCGGCTCTGGCCGTTTGCCACAATGCGTGCAAATCCGACTTGCGCACGTCGGCCAGAATCAGATTCTGCTCATGTGAAACCCGGACTTCGCCAAAGCTGAAGCGATCCGCCAGGTCCGCCACGGTGTCGATTTGCGCAGCCGTGGCGTCGCCCGGAGGCACGCCGGGCGCCTTCAGCGATAGCGTCACGGCGGCATAGCCCGGCACCTTGTGTCCAAACGTATTGCGCTCGACCCAGCGCGCAAAGGCCCGATCTTCATTGCGTTGCCGTTCGAAGCCGGCATCATGGACTGCGAGGGTCGCGTAGGCGGGCGCGACGAAAGATGACTCGAGCCGCTTGAATTCTTCTTCTGGCACTACCGCCGGGCCATTTGCCAGGTGCGCCCACTCCGCTTCGACTGCGGCGGCGAATCTGGCGGGCGTAAGTTCACGCACCAGGATCTTGATGCGCGCCTTGTACTTGTTGTCGCGGCGGCCGAAACGGTTGTAGACGCGCAGGATGGCGTCGAGGTAATTGATCAGTTCGGCGCGCGGGATGAATTCGCGAATCACCGATCCGATCACCGGCGTGCGGCCGAGACCGCCCCCGACGATGACCCTTGCGCCGAGTTCGCCGGCTTCATTCCTGAGGATGTGCAGTCCGATATCGTGCACGAACGTGGCGGCGCGGTCCTCGATGCTCGAGGACACCGCGATCTTGAACTTGCGCGGCAGGAAAGCGAACTCGGGATGGAATGTCGACCATTGCCGGATCAGTTCGCAATAGGGGCGCGGGTCGACGATTTCATCGTGAGCCACGCCGGCGAACTGGTCGGAGGTCGTGTTGCGGATGCAGTTGCCCGAGGTCTGGATGGCGTGCATCTCGACCGTGGCCAGTTCGGCCAGGATGTCGGGCGTGTCTTCCAGGCGCGGCCAGTTGTACTGGATATTCTGTCGGGTGGTGAAATGGGCATAGCTGCGGTCATACTTGCGCGCGATGGTCGCCAGCATGCGCAGCTGGCGGGTCGCGAGTAGTCCGTACGGAATCGCGACCCGCAGCATCGGCGCATGGCGCTGGATGTAGAGGCCGTTTTGCAGGCGTAGCGGTCGGAACTCGTCCTCGGAAAGTTCGCCCGCGAGAAAGCGGCGGGTCTGGTCGCGGAATTGGGCAACCCGTTGACTTACGAGACGTTGGTCTAGTTGTTCGTAGCGATACATGCGTTTGAATTTATGGCTGAATGGCGGGTTTCGGCTGCTTGTATAAAAAAGCGGTGCTGCCGAGGGGTCGCACGTTTGTGGCGCAGCATCTCGATGCGAGGGCGCATGCTAAGCAACCCTGTTATAACCGTCCAATCATAATGAGATAATTGTAAATAACAATTAAGAATAAAGAGGATCGACCTGGAGGCTCGCTGTGAATTGGTTCTCTGAAAATCCATCGCTAGCAGTCTGTCGGACTTGGGAATCGTCGGTGAGCAAATCGACCGCAGCGGTCCATTTTCACCGCCTTCTTGCCCCATAGCCGGGCTATGGGGCGGCGAAAGCGGCAAAAACTGTCCTCGCTGGGGCCGATTTTCGCTTTCGACGCCCCAAGTCCGACAGGCTGCTAGGGAAGTGGAGGATGATCCAATTGTAGGACCAAGGTCTTCTCGGTACCAAGCGATATCGATTTCGCAACGCAGCATCGGCTGCTCTGCCCGCACCCTAGCGCTGCCCATTACCCATAAATATGTCAACTGGTATCCGGAGGCCTGAGCGAGAAGCCCAGGCAGAGTATTTGCAGGACCGTATACCCCTGCCAGATGATCTGGTGCCCTGGAGGCGGATCATTGTTACGGCCA
>JAYVST010000593.1:0-2711 GCA_043775255.1 Burkholderiales bacterium | reverse complement strand
TGCCGTCAAATCGCTCATTCGGCACGGTTTTCACCGTGTTCTTCGCCCTTGTTGCCGCGTACGCCTTCTGGAAAGGCCATTCCTGGGTCAGGTGGCCGGCGGGAATGTCGGCTATCGTGCTGGCAGTCACAATATTCATCCCGAACCTGCTCGCGCCCTTCAATCGCCTCTGGATGCAGCTGGGCGGCTTGTTGCACCGGATCGTCAGCCCGGTTGTGCTGGGTTTGATTTTTTTCGGTATCTTCGCGCCGGTAGGATGGGGGATGCGGCGCGCGGGTCGCGATGCGCTGAAGCGGCGCTTCGAACCACACCGCAAGACCTACTGGGAGGATCGCCTGCCTCCCGGTCCGCCTGCAGAAGATTTGCGCAATCAGTTTTAGTTCAGTGTTTTCGACGCGCCTGGCGCTATGGATGAACAACATGATCGGTTTTCTCGGTGAACTGTGGCGCTTTCTCAAGGTGCGCAAGAAATTCTGGATGCTGCCTATCATTCTCGTGATGCTGGCGCTCGGCGGATTGCTTATCCTGGCTCAGGGTTCGGCCCTCGCGCCCTTCATCTACACGCTCTTCTAGCGCGTGCGTGTCTTAGGCATATCCGCCTACTACCACGACGCCGCCGCGGCGCTGGTGGTTGACGGGCGCATCATCGCAGCCGCGCAGGAAGAACGGTTTACCCGCAAGAAGCACGATCCGGCCTTTCCGCACAATGCGATTGCGGCCTGCCTGGCCGAGGCCCGGATCAACGCGCGCGACATCGACAATGTCGTCTTCTATGACAAACCGTTCCTCAAGTTCGATCGGCTGCTGGAAACCTATCTGGCATTCGCCCCGCGCGGATTCACCTCGTTCCGCCAGGCGCTGCCCCTGTGGCTGAAAGAAAAGCTGTTTCAGAAAAGTCTGCTTCTCAAGGAACTGAATTCACTGGATGCCGGCGTCGAATGGGCGCCCAGGCTGCTGTTTTCGGAACATCACTTAAGCCACGCGGCCAGTGCGTTCTACCCGTCCCCATTCGAGCGCGCCGCGGTGTTGACCATGGACGGGGTCGGTGAATGGACCACGACTTCACTGGCGCTGGGCGTCGGCACGGAACTCACTGTGTTGCGCGAGATCCACTTTCCGCATTCGCTTGGACTGCTCTACTCGGCTCTCACCTACTACACCGGCTTCAAGGTCAATTCAGGCGAGTACAAGGTCATGGGCTTGGCGCCTTACGGCACGCCGCGCTTCGCCGCGCTGATCCGGGACCATCTGATCGACATCAAGGAAGACGGCAGCTTCAGGCTCAACCTGGACTACTTCGACTACTGCACCGGCCTGACCATGACCAACGACCGGTTCGACCAGTTGTTCGGCGCGCCGCCGCGCAAAGCCGAAGAGCTGCTGACGCAACGCGAAATGGATCTGGCCGCCTCGATCCAGGCTGTCACCGAAGAGGTTGTCGTCAAATTGGCGCGTGCGGTCGCGCGTGAAACCGGCGAAAAGAACCTCTGCCTAGCCGGCGGCGTCGCGCTTAATTGCGTGGCCAACGGCAAACTCTTGCGTGAACGGCTGTTCGATCGCCTGTGGCTGCAGCCCGCCGCCGGCGACGCCGGTGGTGCGCTCGGCGCCGCCCTGGTGGCGGCCCACATGCTCAAGCGTGAGCCGCGTCTGGCCGACGGTGCGACCGACAGCATGCAGGGTTCCTACCTGGGGCCGTCCCACGACACCGTGGACAGCACGAAACGCCTGGTGGCCGTCGGTGCGAAATTTGAAGTCCTCGACGATTCTCAAATCGTCGAGCATTGCGCGCAGGCGCTGGCCGGCGGCAAGGCCCTCGGGTGGCACCAGGGGCGTATGGAATTCGGCCCGCGCGCCCTCGGCGGTCGCTCTATCCTCGGGGACGCGCGCTCGCCCTCGATGCAGAAAATCCTTAACCTCAAAGTCAAGTACCGTGAGTCGTTCCGGCCGTTCGCACCGGCTGTGCTGCGGGAAGATGTGTCGGACTGGTTCGACATCGACTGCGACAGTCCCTACATGCTGCTGGTTGCCGACGTGCTCGAGCGCCATCGCATTCCCATGACGCCCCTGCAAGAGAAATTGTTCGGCATCGACAAGCTCAACGTGCCGCGCTCCTCGATTCCGGCGGTCACGCACGTCGACTATTCGGCACGCATCCAGACGGTGCACCGGGAGACCAATCCGCGTTTTCACGCCGTCATCAGCCGCTTCAAGGCGCTCACCGGATGCCCGGTGGTGGTCAACACCAGCTTCAACGTTCGCGGCGAACCGATCGTTGCCACACCGGAAGACGCTTTCCATTGCTTCATGGGTACCGATATCGACGTCCTGGCGGTCGGCAATTGCTTCCTGCGCAAGGAGGATCAACCCCCTGATCTGATACGACGCTATGAGGGCACGTTCGAGCTCGATTGAGGGTTGCAAGTCGCGCCTGCATCCGGTGTTACCGGCGGCGCAATTCCCGACTAAAACAACGCCAGGGTGCGCCCGCGCAGCTGCGTGTCCGGCTCGAACGATCCCAGCGGGCACAGCGTGCCGACCCGTACGCCGATCAAGCGGATCGGACGCTGCAGTCTTTTCTCCGGCGCCACCCGCGCCAGCGCCGCGAACGCCGCCTTGCGGATCGCCGCAAGGTCATTGACCGGCTGCGGCAACGAAGTGTCGCGGGTGACGATGCGGAAGTTGTCGTAGCGCAGCTTGACCCCGATGGTGCG
>JAYVST010000592.1:0-2254 GCA_043775255.1 Burkholderiales bacterium | reverse complement strand
CGCAACGCGAACGCATGTTGCGGGAGATGGGCCTTGGGCCGATCTGGAAACTGCGTCTTCCCATGAGTCCGCGCCCAGCCGGGCCAGGGGTGGCGGCATCCGACGACATGCCGAATCTACGGGGTGGCGACAGCAGCGGCCCGGACGACGAAGCCTCAGCCCCGCCGGAGCTGCCCATGCCGGCCATGCCGGCGTCGCCCATGCCGGCGTCGTCCGCGCCGGCCGGCAGTGACGCTCGCGCGGCCGCGATACTTCGCATGGACTGGCCGGCGCTGCGCGAAGCCGTCGCCGATTGCCGTGCCTGCGGCCTGTGCGACACCCGCCGCAACACGGTATTCGGCAGCGGCAACCCGGCAGCGCCGTGGATGATCATCGGCGAAGCGCCGGGGGCCGAAGAGGACGCGCGCGGCGACCCTTTCGTCGGCCAGGCCGGTCAACTGCTCGATGCCATGCTGGGGGCGATCGACATGCAGCGCGCGCGCGACGTATTCATCGCCAATGTGCTCAAGTGCCGCCCGCCCGGCAATCGCAATCCTGCGCCGGAAGAGGTTGCGCGCTGCCTGCCGCATCTGCTGCGGCAGGTCGAACTGGTCCGGCCGCAACTGATACTGCTCATGGGCCGGTTCGCCGCCCACGCCATGCTTGAAACCGATGCCTCGATCGCCTCGCTGCGCGGGCGCGTTCACCGTGTCGCCAACCTGCCGGCCATCGTCACCTACCATCCGGCCTACCTTTTGCGCACGCCGCAGGACAAGGCGAAGTCGTGGCAGGATTTGCTGCTTGCCCGCTCTATCTGGAAGGGCTTGCAAAGCCGCGCCGACGACCCAATATCGGAACCATGAAGGATGCCCGATGCGGCGGGCGTTTTTCTTCTCTGCCGCCAGACCCTGATACCTTTCCCCCGGTTTTTCGAAAAAAAAGGCCATTTCGCCATGCGCAAATTCCTTGCGGCAATCCTGGTTTTTCTCTCCTTCTCTCTGGCCGGTTGCGGCTACAACGATTTTCAGCGACTCGATGAGCAGGTCGGCGCCGACTGGGCCGGTGTCCTGGCCCAATACCAGCGCCGTGCGGACCTCGTTCCCAACATCGTGGCGTCGGTCAAGGGCGAGGCGAACTTCGAGCAGGAGACGCTCACCAAGGTGATCGAAGCGCGCTCTCGCGCCACTTCGATCCAGGCCACGCCGCAACTCATCAACGACCCGCAGGCGTTCCAGAAATTCCAGGCCGCGCAAGGCGAACTGAGCGGTGCGCTGTCGCGCCTGATGGTGGTCGCGGAGAACTACCCCAACCTCAAGGCCAACCAAGGCTTTCGCGACTTGCGCACGACCCTCGAAGGCACCGAGAACCGCATCAACATCGCGCGCGACAAGTACATCAAGTCGGTGCAGGCCTACAACGTCCTGGTACGCTCGCTTCCCTCCAATCTGACGGCGATGGTGATGGGCTACAAGACCAAACCGTCATTCACGGTGGAAAACGAGAAGGCCATTTCAACCGTGCCGGCCGTGAATTTCGATAAGCCCGGCGAGAAAAAATAGTGTGCGGCGCACGGCACGCGTGACGCCATGAGCGCATGGATGCGCCGCGCACTCGGCCTGGTCTGTGCCGTGCTGGCTTGCGTGTTGGGCCAGGGGGTTGCAGCCCAGGCGACCACCGTGTTGCCGGTGCCCGCGTTGAAGTCCCGTGTCACCGACCCGAGCATGCTGCTCACGGCGCCGGCGCGCGACGCGCTCGAGGCCAAGCTGGCAGCGTTCGAACAGGGACACGGCAGCCAGATCGCCGTGCTGCTGGTGGCGACTACGCAACCCGAGCCGATCGAGGACTTCGCCCATCGCGTGGGCGAGGCTTGGAAGATCGGGCGCAAGGGTGTCGGTGACGGACTGCTCATCATCGTCGCGCGCGACGACAAGCGGGTGCGTATCGAGATCGCCCGCGCACTGGAGGGCGCGATTCCTGACCTGGCAGCCAAGCGAGTCATCCGTGAAAACATGGCGCCGCGATTCGCCCAGGGCGACTACGCCGGCGGCCTCGACGCCGGCGTAGATGCGCTGTTTCGTCTGATCGAAGGGGAAGCGCTGCCGCCGCCGTCCGCGCGTCAATCCACCCAGGCGGGCGACAACAACGACTACGAAGCCTGGCTGATGATGGGATTCATCGCGCTGATTGTGGGCGGATCGATTCTCAAGGCCATGTTCGGACGCGCGGCCGGCTCCTTCATCGGCGCCGGCGGCGCCGGCGTGATCGCCTGGCTGGT
>JAYVST010000591.1:0-2184 GCA_043775255.1 Burkholderiales bacterium | reverse complement strand
TGCGTCTGGCGGTGCCCAAGGCGCTCAATCACCTGCCCGACGAGTTGGTCCAGCAGGCTATCGCGGAGTTGCAATGAGGGTCGATCTGCATGACCTCTTCCCGCCCGATCAGGTGGACCAGGCCGCCGCCGTCATCGCCGCATTTCTACAGGAACTGGCCCTGCGGTTCGAGTCGGCTTATTGCGGTGAAATTCGGCGCCATCATGACCGGCAACCCCGCCCTGTCGATCCTTCGCAGCCGTGGCTGTTTCAACCTGTCGATGAGCCGTAGCGGGCGTCTCGCGCTGATTCCGGTGCGCGTCCCACCTGATCGACGGCGGGACACGTCCCGCCGTTTCATCCGAAATAGCTTGGGTCAGAGCGGAGGATTTATCGAGGGACGGAACATCAGGCCCGGCGCCTTCTTGGGCAATACCTTGAAGAGCGCAGCTTTCATTGCGCAGTACTTGTTTGCATCCACGCTGAATGTGCGCCCAGGTGACATGACATTTTCGACCAAGACGCGGTCTGGCTTGGGTGTTTTTGCCGACGGCATGGGATTCCTCATATTCAAGCGTCCTTCGCTTGCGCAACACCGCGCGCCTTTCCGGCGCGAGAAAATCTCCTACTCCGATACCGGTGCGTGCCCACAGCAACCTGCCGTCGCGGTCTTCCGCGCATATTCATCATGCCGATGCAACCACTCATGAGGTTCCGATTGCGGCCGACCGGCAGGTGAATCCTCCCACTTTTCCTGCCGAGCGAGCGGCGTCAGGTCGAGATAAGCCCAAAAGCCACCGAGCTTTTCGTCGCCACGCCCAGTGGTGAAATAGCTGCGAAAAACGCTATCGCCATCTCGCAGGAAGACGCTAGTTCCAGACCCTTCACCATCGGCAGTCGATATGCCAAAGTCGGCGTTAAAGTCATTTTCCGAGGAAGAAAACCACGGCATGCTCCAACCCATGCGCTTCTGGGAGCGGGGATTTGTTCCAGCCGGCGCGCCAGAAAGCGGCGCTCGGGTTCCTGCGTCGCGAACTGCAATGCGCTTTCGTAAGCGGCGCGGGCATCGTCAAACCGGCCCAATCGCCGACACAGGTCGGCACGCGCCGCGTGGGCGAGATGGTAGCGATTCAGTTCCCCGCGCGTGAGCAGCGCATCAACCAATACCAGGCCGGTTGCGGGCCCGTCGCGCATCGCGATGGCCACCGCGCGGTTGAGTTCGACCACGGGCGAGGGTTCGCGTTCGAGCAGCGCGTCGTACAGACCGGTGATTTGCGGCCAATCGGTCTCGGATGCCCGCGTCGCTTCGGCGTGCACGGCCGAGATCGCCGCCTGCAACGCGTACTGGCCGATGCGGGCGGTATTCAAGGCGCGCAGGGCAAGCGCGCATCCCTCGGCGATGAAGGTTGCATTCCACAAACCGCGATCCTGCTCGTCGAGCGGAATCAGGTCGCCTTGGTGTGAGGTGCGCGCGGTGCGGCGCGATTCATGCAATAGCATCAACGCAAGCAGGCCCATGACTTCGGGATCGGGCAACAGCTCCATCATCAAACGTCCCAGGCGGATCGCTTCTTCCGACAGATCGCGCCGAGTGAGTGCCGCGCCGGAGCTTGCGGAATAGCCCTCGTTGAACACGAGATAGATCGCTCGCAGCACGCTGCCGAGGCGTTGCGGCAGTTCGTCGCGTTCGGGCACCTGGTACGGAATGCGGGCGGCGCGAATCTTGGTTTTGGCGCGCACGATGCGCTGAGCCAACGTGGCCGCCGGAAGCAAAAACGCGCGCGCGATTTCTTCCGTGGTGAGGCCGCACACTTCACGCAACGTCAGCGCGACTTGCGCGTCCTGTGGCAGGGACGGATGACAGCAGGTGAAGATCAGACGCAGACGGTCGTCTTCGAGCACTTCGTCATCCCTTGCGGCGGCGCTGTCGTCGGCGATGGCCGCAACCCGTTCGGCCACTTCGTCCAAGGGCGTAAAGCGACGCTGGCGGCGGATACTGTCGATCGCCTTGAAGCGCCCGGCTGACACCAGCCATGCAGACGGATTGGCCGGCACGCCTTCCGCCGGCCATCGCTCGACCGCCGCGCGGAAGGCCTCGTGCAGGGCTTCTTCGGCGAGATCGAAATCGCCCAACAGGCGGATCAGGGTAGCGAAGACGCGCCGTCCATCGCGGCGGTAGATGGCGTCAATGGCTTCTTTCAGCCT
>JAYVST010000590.1:0-1902 GCA_043775255.1 Burkholderiales bacterium | reverse complement strand
GCTGAAAAACGCCACGGCCGGGCGCATGTTTGTCGATGGGCCGATGGAAGCGCTCGGCCGTGAGGCTGCGGCTGGCCTCAATGTCGCGGTGGAACCGGTCGCAAACCTCGACGATTCCGTCAGCGAATGTCCGGAATTGCGTGGTCGCGATGGCGATCCGCTGCTGCTGGTCTACACCTCGGGGACGACCGGCAAGCCCAAGGGCGCGCTGCATACCCAGGAGAACCTCCTGTGGAACACCCAGTCCGCCATTGCCGCCCAGGACATCACCTCGCGCGACCATCTGCTGAGTTCGCTGCCGATGTTCCATGTGGGCGGCCTCAATATCCAGCTGATGCCCACGCTGATGGCGGGCGGCACTGTCACCCTGCACCCGCGTGTCGACGCGGGTGCGTGGCTGGCCGATGTCGGCGCGCGCCGGCCCACCCTTTCGCTACTGGTGCCGGCGACCATCCGAATGGTCCTGGAGCACCCGGACTGGCCGCACGCCGATCTGTCCAGCCTGCGCCTGATCAACGCCGGTTCGTCCGTGGTGCCGCGGTCGATGATCGACGCCTTTCACGCGCGCGGAGTGCCGGTCAATCAGGTCTATGGCGCCACCGAGACCGGGCCGGTGTCGATCGCGCTACGCTCCGAGGACGCCGTGCGCAAGGCGGGCAGCGCCGGCAAGGTGGCCATGCATGTCGAGGCACGCCTGGTGGGGGCGGACGGGCGCGATGTCGCCGACGGCGCCATCGGCGAAATCTGGGTGCGCGGCAAGAACGTCGTTGCGGGCTACTGGAATGATCCGCACAACAGCGCGTTCGTCGATGGCTGGTTCAAGAGCGGCGATCTGGCGCGCAGGGACGAGGAGGGTTTCTTTTTCATCGTCGGGCGTTCCCGGGACATGATCATTTCCGGCGGCGAAAACATCTATCCGGCCGAACTGGAGAATGTGCTGGCCGATTGCGCGGACATCGCCGAATGCGCGGTGCTGGGGCAGGAAGATGCCCGCTGGGGCGAAGTGGCCGTCGCGGTGGTGGTGCGAAAGCCCGATTCGCGTCTGACCGAAGCAGGGGTCGCGGCGCTTTTCGAAGGGCGACTGGCGCGCTACAAGCACCCGCGCCGCGTCGTGTTCGTGGAGAACCTGCCGAAGACGGCTCTGGGCAAGGTGCAAATGGCGGCCCTGCGCGCGCTGATGGCCGCAAGCGCGGGTTAGTTCTGCGGACCCTCAGTGCGGCGTCGGCGCGATCCTGCGTTCGAGCACGCGAATCATGCATCCGGCAATGAAAATGATGCCGCTGGTGGCCAGAAGCAGGACGAGCATGCGCTCCCAGGCAAGGCCGACGCCCACCGCTGCGGTGACCAGCGCCGGGCTTACGAACTGCCCGAGATTGGAACCCTGATTGATCATGCCTTGCACCGTGCCTATCTGCGCCGGTGTGTGGGCATGGGTGTGCGCCGCCGACATCACCGAGCCCGGCAGGATGCCAACCCCGAATGAAAATGCCAGACACGCGAGGTAGCGAACGCCGTCGGACAGGCCGGGCGCGAATATCGCCAGGCAGGTAAGCGCGGTGATGATGCCGGCTAAGCAGACGATGGCGCCGCGTTCGGCGCCGCGTTGCAGTAGTACGCCGCCGACCACGTTGCCCGGGACATTGGCTGCCACCATCAACGCGGTCAACAGCGCGGCGGTTGCCAGCGAGGTCTGTCGCTCGCCGACCATGAAAGTGGGCAGCCAGACCATGATGGCGTAGTAGTTGAATGCATAGCAGCCGAATGCCAGCGCGATCCACCAAGGACCGGCGCAGGAAAGCGGCGCGGCGCGTTATATCGCCGCTCACCGCGCCAAGACCGCCGCGCGCCGCGAGGCCGCTCCCACGCGCCGCCCCTTCCCGGCTCGCTTCATATTCGATCTGC
>JAYVST010000589.1:0-1511 GCA_043775255.1 Burkholderiales bacterium | reverse complement strand
GGATCGTATTGCTTGAGCACCTCGCGGATGGTGAAGAAGTTGCCCAGCGACTTCGACATCTTTTCGTTGTCAACCCGCACGAATCCGTTGTGCATCCAGGTGTTGACGAACTTGTGGCGGAGCGCGCCCTCGCTTTGCGCAATCTCATTCTCGTGATGCGGAAACTGCAGATCGGCGCCCCCGCCATGGATGTCGAAATGCTCGCCCAGGTGCGCCACGCACATGGCCGAGCATTCAATATGCCAGCCGGGGCGCCCGCTGCCCCAGCGCGATGGCCAGCGGGTGTCGGCGGGCTCGTCGTCCTTGGCGCTTTTCCACAGCACGAAGTCGAGCGGGTCACGCTTACCCGAATTGACCTCGACCCGTTCGCCGGCGCGCAAGTCGTCGAGGGACTTGCCGGACAAGGCGCCGTAACCGGGGAAGTCGCGTACCGCGAAATTGACATCGCCGTCGGCGGCGCGGTAGGCCAGGCCATTGGCTTCCAGCTTTCCGATCAGGTCGAGCATCTGCGGCACATAGTCAGTCGCGCGCGGCTCGGCGTCGGGCTTCCGCACCCCGAGGGCGGCGGCGTCTTGATCCATCGCGGCGATGAAGCGCGCGGTAAGCGCGCCGATGCCTTCGCCGTTTTCGACCGCGCGTCGGATGATCTTGTCGTCAATGTCGGTAATGTTGCGCACATAGGTGACGGCAAGGCCGGAGGCGCGCAGCCAGCGCTGCACGGCGTCGAACGCCACCATCACACGTGCATGGCCGATATGGCAGAAATCGTAGACCGTCATGCCGCACACGTACATGCCCACCCGGCCCGGCACGATCGGCGTGAATGCTTCCTTCTTCCGGGTAAGCGTGTTGTAGATGGTCAGCATGGAAAAGGCTTTCGCAATGGGCATTGTCGATAGGGCAGCGCACCCGCGCGGGGCGCACATGTGTCATGCCGGGAATGGCCTGACGGCGGTTTCAGGCCGGCCGGATTGCGCGAGAGGTCCGACATCGCCCGGTCGCCGGCGCCGCCCGACGGCGAGCGGACCGGCAAGCCACCGCAGCGCGCCGGCAGCGCAGCGTCTCGGTGCCGTTACCGGCGCAGTGCGGGACGCGGCCCGGCGTTGCCGAATGGCGAGCGGCGATGAGGCAAGGACCCTGCCCGCGCCCATATGCGGGCAGGCCGCACACCTGCAAAAGAACAGCGGGAAATCGGAGCCGGCAGCCGAAGTTGGGTAAAATCATGGGCTTGAATTTGGCGCCGGGGAAGCCGCCCGGCAGAACGCCGCGCGAGAATGCGAAAACAGCGAAACGAGTATAGCAGATGACTTTTCCCCTCTTCCCACCTTGGATCCGTGCCTGTCTAACTGCGGCGCTGCTGGCTTGTGCGGGCGCAGTAGCGGCCGACGAAATCGCCGATATCGGCAAGCTGCTCAAGGCAGGGCAGCTCGAACAGGCCGGACAGCGCGTCGACGCGTTTCTGGCAACCAAGCCGCGCGACGCCCAGGGCCAATTCCTCAAGGGCCTGATCC
>JAYVST010000588.1:0-3087 GCA_043775255.1 Burkholderiales bacterium | reverse complement strand
CGACGCTGGGCAGCACTGCAAGAGGCATCGCCTGCTGCAATGGCAGGTGTGAAGCGCGACTTGATGGCCTGCGCGCCGCGCAAAGCATTCAAGCAGCGGTGATTCTTGAAAAGGTATTTTCTATCCGGGCCAACCAGCCCCCGTGGGCCGGGCTCGTCCAACAAACGGTTCAGATCGTGGCTTCGCACGATCTAACCTTAGTCGTTGGGCATTCTGCGCATGATCGTCTTTTCGGGTGGGTGCAAGTGGCGTTCAAACATAGCTCGGACCATCGATCAGGTTGGCGATGGTCGAAGGCGCGCGCGCGTGATGCGACTCGCCCCAGCCGACCAGGCCGCCGGCAGTCGTCACTTTGACGATCACGGCGTCCTTCTTGATGGCGCGGCCGTTGCCCAGACGAACATTGCCGTCTTTGGGCAGGGGAAAGGACGTAGCAAAGGCACGGATGTCGATGATGGTGAGATCGGATTTCATGCGATTGAAATTCACGCAGTGTGGTGTGAAACGAGGCAGCGCAGGCGATCGCTCAGTTTGCACCCGGCCCATCGCCAGGGCTTGCATGACTACTTCTTCGACAGGCGCTTGATCAGGCTCGAGGTGTCAAAACGGCGGCCGCCCATCTGCTGCACGTCGCCATAGAACTGGTCGACCAGCGCGCTGACCGGCAAGGGGGCGCCGTTGCGTTTGGCCTCATCGATGCAAAGTCCCAGGTCCTTGCGCATCCAGTCGACCGCAAAGCCGAAATCGAACTTGCCGTCCACCATGGTCTTGCCGCGGTTCTCCATCTGCCAGGACCCGGCGGCGCCCTTGGAAATGACTTCCAGCACCTGCTTCATGTCGAGGCCCGCCGCCATGCCGAAGTTGATGCCTTCCGACAAACCTTGAACCAGGCCGGCGATGCAGATCTGGTTGACCATCTTGGCCAGCTGGCCCGACCCCGCCGGGCCGAGGCATTGGGCCATGCGGCCGTAGGCCATGATGACCGGCTTGATCTCCTCGAAGGTTGCAGCTTCGCCGCCGCACATGATGGTGAGCATGCCGTTCTCCGCGCCCGCCTGTCCGCCCGAAACGGGCGCATCGATGAAGCGCAAACCGAGGCGTTTGGCTTCGGCGTCAAGTTCGCGTGCAACATTGGCCGACGCGGTGGTGTGATCGACAAACACAGCGCCTTTCTTCATGCCGGCAAAGGCGCCGTTCTCGCCTAACACCACAGAACGGAGATCGTCATCGTTGCCGACGCAGCAGGCGACAATGTCGCAATCGAGCGCGGCTGCGCACGGCGTGGCGGCGTGGGCGCCGCCGTGTTGCGCAGCCCAGTCGGCGGCCTTGGCGGCGGTCCGGTTGTATGCGGTGACGGCATGGCCGGCCTGCTTCAGGTGGCCCGCCATGGGGAAACCCATGACGCCTAGTCCGATAAAGGCGGTCTTGCGTGGCGCGGTCGCTTCGTATTGTTTGCTCATGATGGTTTTTCGTTTCGCTGATGTGGTTGGGCAGCCGACCGGCTGCTAGGCGTTGCGCTGCGTGGGGGAAGGTAGGTGGCAGTTAGGCAACGGGTTGCCAGTGCCCGTCGACCAAGCCTTCGATCGGCCCGAAGTTGGCTTTGTAGGCCATTTTCCGGCTCTCGCGAATCCAGTAGCCGAGGTACAGGTAAGGCAGCCCAAGGCGCACGCACTGGTCGATTTGCCAGAAAATGCTGAAGGTGCCGTAGCTGGCCTTGAGGTCATCGGGTTCGAAGAAGGTGTAGACCGACGACAGGCCGTCGTTGAGCACGTCTACGATCGATACCAGCTTGAGCGGCCCTTCCTGGCCCTCGCTCGCGCCCGGCTCGCGAAAACCGATCAGGCGGCTGTTGATCCGGCTTTGCAGCAGAAAATGCGCGTACTGGTCGCGGCTGTCCTGGTCCATGCCGCCGCCTGCGTGCCGGCTGGCCTGGTAGCGCAAATACAGCGCGTAGTGCTCCGCCGAATATCCCAGGCTGGTGACCGTCGGGCGCAAGGCCTGGTGCTTCTTCCAGGCGCGGGTCTGCGAGCGCGTCGCCTGGAAAGTCGCCACCGGCACCCGTACCGGCACGCATTCGCGGCACCCGTCGCAATGGGGCCGGTAGGTGAAGATGCCGCTGCGGCGAAAGCCTGCCCGCACCAGTTCGGAATAGGCATCGGCGTTTATCAGGTGCGATGGCGTCGCCACCTGCGAGCGTGCCAGCCGGCCTGGAATGTAGCTGCAAGGGTAGGGTGCGGTGGCATAGAACTGCAGCACCGAGAAGGGCAACTCGTTGAGTCTTGTCACGCGCAATTCCCCGGATGCCAGCGACGCGCAAGGCCAGACCACCCTTCGATCGATGGCGCGGCGGTGAGTTCTTCGAGCAGGTCGGCGAACCTGTCGCGAGGAATTTCGCGTGCGCCCAGCGAGGCAAGGTGTTCAGTTTTCATTTGGCAATCAATGATGCCACATCCAGCCTCGCGCAAGAAAAGCGCCAGATGCGCGAAGGCCAGCTTGGATGCGTCGGTGCTGCGTGCGAACATCGATTCGCCGTAAAAGGCGCGCCCGATGTTGACCCCGTACAAGCCGCCGGCCAGTTCGCCGTCGATCCAGGTCTCCACCGAATGGGCGTGGCCTTGTGCGTGGAGCGCGCAATAGCCGCGCACGATATCGTCGGTGATCCAGGTGCCGGGTCCGCCGTTGCGCGGGGCGCTCGCGCAGGCGCGCATGACCCGCTCGAATGCGCTGTCGCAGCGGATCTCGTAGGCGCGGTTGCGCAAGGTTTTTTGCAACGAGCGCCGCGGCGCGAACTCCGCCGGAAACACCACCATGCGCGGATCCGGGCTCCACCACAGGATCGGCTGGCCTTCGGAGTACCACGGAAAAATGCCCCGCCGGTAGGCTTGGAGCAGGCGTCGCGCCGACAAATCGCCGCCGGCGGCGAGGAGGCCGTTGGGTTCATCCAAGGCCGTGGCGAGCGCCGGGAACGGGCTTTTCAGGCCGAGCCACGGGATCATGCAGGAGCCGTCACGCCGACACTGCGCAAGGCATCGAGTCGCGGTCGCACCGGCTGCGGCATATCGGCAGGCCGCGACGCTCTGTCAGCAT
>JAYVST010000587.1:0-10439 GCA_043775255.1 Burkholderiales bacterium | reverse complement strand
GCTCACCGTGCCGCAAAACATCTCGACGTATTCGATGACACGGTTCTGTGCATCCAGATGGATGACGGCGAATACCTCGTGCTCCAGCGCCCCCAGCTTGACCCGCAGGAAGTCGCGCACCACCTGCGGCGAGTTCAGGACTTCGCAGTCGCGCATTTTCCCTGCAAGCAGACGCTGCGCGGCCTGCAACACCTCGTCGGCATTGGCTGGACGGTAGTCGCCCGTGACATCGCGAACGAGAAGGGAAGAATCGAGAGAAAGAGAAAGTTGCGACATGATCGTGCTCCAGTCCGAATCGGGCGGAATTGCCCGGAACCGGAGGAACACGGCGCAGCGCAGCAGTCAGGGGTCGAAGACGGCCGAATGGACGCCGGCGGGCAGGGCACGCGCAGCCCTTGACGGCGAGAACGGCGTGGTACGTTGAAGGGAACAGCAAGGCCGCCTCACACACCCTCCACTGCCTCAACGGCAAGCGGGAGCGCGCAGGCCCAAAGGGCCGGAGGCGTCAGGGATCAAAGCCGAATGGCCGTGACTCGGCACGAGGCACGGGGCAACGCCCGCGAGCCCGACGGCGGCAACGCCGGGACGCCCTGGGTCGGTCAACAAAATTCACTGCACAGTAAATATTGCTGTTTCATTGAATATTTGCTAAAATTCCGATATTCACTGCGCAGTAAAGAATCCAATATGATGCCTGCGTCGCTCACGACCGAACGACAATTGATTGAACAGTTCCTTGACACTCTTCGGGCACTGCCGGACGTGCACGCCGAACTGGATCATCGGGAGCCTGTCGGATTGGCTAGTGACAGCAGACATGACGCCCAGATCGACCTTCAGGTCGCTGGCAAGTTCTTCATCTTGCTGATCGAGGCCAAAAAAAACGTCTACCCCAGAGATGTACGTCAGGTTCTGTGGCAATTCAGGGAAATTAGTCACAACAGGCTCAAAGAGCAACATGGCGGCGAGGCGCTATCGCTTTTGATCGCCGAGTCGATCTCTCCGGGCGCCAAGGAACTGCTCATAGATGAGCGCGTCGGCTACTACGACAGCGGTGGCAGCCTGTATTTGCCTGCGCCGGGCGCCTATCTCTATATCGACAAGCCGCCGCCCAAGACCCTCGCGAAGTCCGTTCGCTCCCTGTTTTCCGGGCGGCGTGCGCAGGTGCTGCACACCCTGCTGGTGCGTCATCAGGATTGGTTTGGCGGCAAGGAACTCGCCGAACAAGCATTAGTGTCGCCGGCAACCGCCTCGCAAGTGCTGACGGAACTGGAGCGTTTCGATTGGCTGGCGTCGCGTGGACAAGGCCCTAGCAAAGAGCGTCACCTCAGAGAGCCTGCGGCGCTACTGGATGCCTGGGTGAAGCAGCTTGCTTCCATCAGCCCCCCCCTGCTGCGCCGCTACTACGTCCCCTCCATGAAAGCGGACACCCTGTTGGAACACATCGGACAGGTCTTCGCCACCCACGATGCTGAGTATGCGATCAGCCACGAAGCCGCTGCGCAGCGCTACGCGCCATTTCTCTCCAGCGTCTCCCAGGTGCGTTGCCGGTTGCTGGTCGGTGCCGCTACCGATGCTGCCATCGGAGAACTTGGCGCACGCGTTGTCAACGAAGGCGCAAATCTCGCGATCATCGAAGCGAAATCCCCTGGTGAGCTGCTGTTCCGCGAGCAAGTCGGCGGTATCTGGCTGGCCAGCCCTATTCAGGTCTACCTCGATCTGCTGCGTGGCGAAGGTCGCGCCAAGGAAATGGCCGAGCATCTGCGCAAAGAAAGGATCGGTTTCTGATGTCTAAGCCCGCAACCCTCGATGGCTACAGCGATGAATATACGGTCGACTGCGAACGTGTCCTGGTGACGCTGTTGCGCGGGTTGGGTCCGTGGAAGGACTCCGTGTATTTGGTCGGCGGTCTCACACCGAGGTATCTGGTGGCCGCACGGCCGCCCATCGTGCCCGCACACGCTGGCACGATGGACGTTGACATCGTGATCGACCTGCAAATTCTGGCCGACACCGAGGCGTATCACACGCTGGAGGACAACCTCAAGAAAATGGGCTTCGAGCGCGCTGAGAACGAGAAGAAGCAAAAACTTTCGTGGCGTTGGCAAACCCGCACCGAACACGGCGCGCTGATGGTGCTTGAACTTCTCGCCGACGCGCCGGACATCGCTGGCGGCAGGGTGCAACCGTTGCCGACCGAGGGAACGATCTCGGCACTCAACATCCCGCACTCGTCCATCGTCTTCGATCTTCACCAGGTCACCGAGATCCAAGTCGAGCTTTTGGGCGGCAACGGCGTCGCTACCGAGAAGATCAAACATGCCAATCTGGTCAGCTTCACTTGCTTGAAATCGTTTGCGTTCGATCAGCGCTTCGAACGCAAAGATGCTCACGACCTAATTTATTGCATCGAACATGCGCCCGAGAGCATGGACACAGTCGCTGAAACTTTCCGCAAAGAGCTTGGTGGCAAGCACGGTGCCGTGATTCAGGCTGCGCTGGCGATCTTACGCAATCGCTTCGCACAGGACGACAAGACGGAGGGTTATCGCAAGGACGGTCCCGTGTCGGTGGCTAAGTTCGAACTCGGCGAGAGTGACGAACCCGAGCAGCGCGAGGCGAGGGCATTGCGTCAACGTCAAGCGAGCGACTTGATCGATCAACTGCTGACCCGGATCGGATAGGGGGACGCGTGGCGATCAAAGCGATTTTTGTTGGCATCAATAAGCACCTCGACGTGACGATTCCCGAGTTGGGTGGCGCGCGCCGTGATGCCACCGCGCTGTGGGCGCTATTCACGGACACGGTTGAAGGCCTGGTTGCCAGGCTGCTGGTAGACGAAACCGCAACCCACGCCGAGGTATCGCGAGCGATGTTCGGCACTTTAGCCGCAGCGGGTGGAGACGATGTCGTCGTCATCACGTTCGCGGGGCACGGTTCTCCCGATGGGAACTTGGTTCTCTTCGACACGAGTGCGACCGACCTCGCCGGTACATCCTTGTCGATGGCGGGGCTGGCCGATGCTTTTAAGGCAACGAAGGCCCGCGCCGTCCTGTGCATTCTCGATTGCTGCTTCAGCGGCCAAGCGCCGGCACGGGTCTTAGAAACCGCCGCGCGCCCACGAAACGCGTTCGCTCTGACGGGTGTTTATGGCGAAGGGCGAATCCTGCTTGCCGCCTGTGCGACCAACGAGTCGGCATGGGAGCAACCAGGCACCGGGCATGGACTGCTCACGCATGCAGTGATCGAGGCGCTGACAGGAGCCGCAGGCGGATCAGTCAGCTTTCCAGAAATTGCTGGCGAGATCATCCGGCTCGCGCGCGTCGAAGCCGAACGCATCAGCGTGACGCAGACCCCAGTGTTCCTAGGAAACGTGCAGGGTGGTCTGGTGTTCCCAGCGCTCAAGCGCGGCGACAACTACGCTGCGGCGTTCCCCGCCAGGGCGGTGCAGCAAATGTCGGGATCGTTTGCGGAGTTTTCCGCACAAGGGTTTCCGCCCGAGGTCGTTGACCAGTGGACGGCGCACTTCCCGCAGGGCCTTAACGCCCTGCAGCTTAAAGCGGTCAACGAACACGGTGTGCTCGCCGGCAAATCGCTGCTGGTGGTCGCTCCAACCAGTTCGGGCAAGACTATGATCGGCGAGCTGGCCGCGATCCAGGCAGTCACTGGCGGCAAGAAAGCGGCGTTTCTGCTGCCATACCGCGCACTTGTGAATGAGAAGTTCGAAGAGTTCAGCGAACGGTACGCGCCCGCTGGCCTGCGTGTCGTTCGATGCAGCGGCGATGCAACGGATGGCATCGGCCCCGTTTTGGGCGGACGCTATGACCTTGGTTTTTTCACCTATGAGACCTTCCTCAACCTCGCGCTAGGGTCGCCTCGACTGCTCAACCAACTTGGTCTGGTGGTTGTGGACGAAGGACAGTTCATCACGGACCCGAATCGGGGTATCACTGTCGAATTGATCTTCGCTCTCTTGCTGCGGGCGCGTCAGCGCGGCATCGAACCGCAGCTCGTGATTTTGTCGGCGGTCATCGGTAACCTCAACAGTTTTGATCGCTGGCTCGATTTGCCATTGCTCCTGTCGCGCGATCGGCCTGTGCCGTTGATTGAGGGCGTCCTCGATCGACGCGGAACGTTCCAGTTCGTCGATGCCGATGGCACCACGAAGACCGAAGCCCTGCTGCCGGCGCATCGCATCGTGCAGCGCCGCGACAAGCCCAGTTCGCAGGACGTGATCGTGCCGTTGGCCCAGCAGCTGGTTGCGCAGGGCGAAAAGCTGCTGATCTTCCGCAACATGCGCGGCCCGGCGCAGGGCTGCGCCAAGTATCTGTCCAAGGAACTGGGGCTCGGGCCAGCCACAGCAGTTCTCGCCGTGTTGCCGACTCAGGACCTGACCGGGGCGTCGCAGGACTTGCGCGAGTGCCTTGCAGGTGGCACAGCGTTCCACAACACCAATCTGCTGCGCGCCGAACGTGAGGCCATCGAGAAGGGTTATCGCAACCCTGACGGGGGTATCCATGCCCTGGTGGCAACTACGACGCTCGCTGCCGGTATCAATACCCCGGCATCGACGGTGGTGCTCGCAGAGAATGAATTCGTCGGTGAGGACGGCAGGCAATTCACCGTTGCCGAATACAAGAACATGGCGGGACGGGCGGGTCGACTGGGCTACAACGAAACCGGCAAAGCAATCATCCTCGCGGACACGCCAATGGAGCGCGCACAACTATTCCAAAGGTACGTACTGGGCGTGCCGGAAGATGTGAAGTCGTCATTCCAACAGCGCGACCTGCCCACCTGGACGTTGCGCCTTCTCAGCCAGGTGCGCGGCGTGCGCACGACCGAGATCCCCGGTCTACTGGTTAACACTTTTGGCGGCTACTCGGCATCACGTGCGAACCCTCAATGGGTATCGCTGGTGGAAATTGAGGTGACAGCCTTGATTGAGCGCCTGTTACAAGCCGGGCTGGCGGAACGGGAAGACGATCTCGTTAATCTGACCTTGCTCGGACGCGCCTGCGGAACCTCATCCTTGTCGTTCGAGTCGAGCCTGCGCTTGGTGGAGTTGATGAAGCAATTGAACGCCGCGCAGACGCCGCCGATCCAGGTGCTGGCGATGGTGCAGGTCTTGAACGAAATGGACGCCATCTATACGCCGGTCATGAAGCGGGGACGCTCCGAGAGCGTCCGGGCCAACGACGCGGCGCAGCGATACGGCCATCCGATGATGCAGGCCCTGCAGCGGTATTGCAGCGATGACTTCGAGTTTTGGGGCAGATGCAAACGTGCAGCGCTCCTGTTCGACTGGATCGAAGGTACGCCTGTCGATGTACTGGAGAAACGCTTCTCCACGACGCCTTTTGGCGGCGCGATTGGTTACGGCAACATTATTGGTATCGCCGACGGGACGCGTTTTCACCTACGCTCGGCCCATCAGATTTTGTCGACCTTGTTTCCTGACCAGGCCAAGTTTTTGAAAGGGCTGGACGAAATCCTGCAGCGGCTTGAATTCGGCTTGCCGTTCGCCGCGCTGCCGTTCGTGAAGCTGCCAGTCCGTCTAACCCGTGGTCAGTACTTGGCGCTTGCAAGCGCAGGCGTTGGTACACCCGAAGGGGTAAGCGCGCTCAGCCATGAACGCCTGCGCGATTGCGTGGGCGCGGAGGCCGCCACGCAGTTGCGACCGAAGACCCAAGGTGCAGGTTGATGTTCAAAAAAAGATAGGGCGGAAAATGATCCTGACGGACCACGAAACCAAAGTCGATCTGCTGAATAACGAGGCGATTGCTACAACAATCATCGGCCTGCTGCGCGAGCGTCCTGATCGCCCCGTCACTATTGGCGTGCATGGCGACTGGGGCGCAGGTAAGTCCAGTGTTTTAGAGATGATCGAAGGCGGACTCTCTGGGAACGGCGATGTTCTCTGTCTCAAGTTCAATGGTTGGCGTTTTCAGGGTTTTGAGGATGCCAAGATTGCGCTGATCGAGGGTATTGTCACGGGCCTGGTCGAGAAACGGCCAGCACTGACGAAGGCCGCAGGCACGGTGAAGGATGTCTTCAATCGCATCGACTGGCTGAAGGTCGCGAAGAATGCGGGCGGCCTGGCGTTAACTGCGTTCACCGGCATCCCGACACCGGACCAGATCGGAGCCATCGTCAGCACATTGGAAGGGGTGCTCGCAGACCCCAGTCAACTTGCGACCAAGGAAAATCTTTCCTCCGCGATCAGCGGTGTAAAGGCAATATTGAAGCCTTCCGAAACCAAGAAGGTACCAGAGGAAGTTGAAGCGTTTCGCAAGGCATTTGACAAACTGTTGAAGGATGCCGGCGTCGAGCAACTGGTTGTGCTGATCGATGACCTCGATAGGTGTCTGCCGGATACGGCCATTGAGACGCTCGAAGCCATTCGGCTTTTTGTCTTTACGGCGCGCACAGCGTTCGTCGTGGCTGCGGACGAGGCCATGATCGAGTATGCCGTGCGGAAGCATTTTCCGGACTTGCCGGAGACTACGGGGCCACGCGACTACGCAAGGAACTATCTGGAGAAGCTTATCCAGATACCGTTTCGGATTCCAGCGCTGGGCGAAACCGAGACACGCATCTACGTGACTCTTTTACTCGCCGGTGCGGAAGTGGGAGAAGACGATGCGGGATATCTTGAACTTATCAAGGCAGCACGGGAGCGGCTGAAACGTCCATGGGAGAGCGCGCCGTTGGACGCCGCCGCAGTCAATGCAGCGCTCGGTGCAAATGCTAACAAGGCGCACAACGCGTTGATGCTAAGTGATCAGATCGACCCTATTCTGGCGAGTGGGGCAAAGGGCAATCCTCGGCAGATTAAGCGTTTCCTCAACACGCTTCTTCTGCGGCAGACGACGGCGGATGGCCGGCGCTCGGAAGCGCGGTACGGGCGATTCGCCGGTCAGTGAGTTTGGGCATGCTGTGCTCCAACTGAATAGAGGCAGCAAGCATGCGGAACCGGCTGACCAGTTGTCGAAGTATTGCGGACGGTCAGCAGCGCTGGGCCGAAGACTCGGTCCGGCCAATTCCTGCCATTGGCCGCAGTGGGGCGAGCGACAGCAAGGATCCCAAAGCCGAAGTTCATCGAACTTCAGATCCAGACTGGTGCTGTCGGTCAGGTTTGTCGACCGAAGCGGCGTCAGCGCAGCGAGGTCCGCTGCAAGGCCCCGCCGTCGGCCGATTCGAAGTTCTCGATACGCAGCAGCAACTGCCCGCTAGCCTGCTCGAAACTGGGCCTCTTGCCTTCCAGCGCCTCGGAAGCGCCTTCCTGCGGCGCTCCCTCGACGCGGCCGAACTTAAAGAAAGCCTGAACCAGGTCGACGCCGAAGCGGTGCGTCGAAGGGTTTTCGAGCAACGTGGTTCGAAGCGTGAGCGACAGCGCGCGCACGCAGCCTTGGACGTCGGCCAGCGCCAGCAGGCCTGCTTGCCCATGCAGATAAGGCGTCGAAGGCGCAAAACGCCAGCCGCGCGCATTGTCGGCCAGCGAGACGCTGCCGTGACGCTCGAGGCCGAACGTGCGCACCAGCGCCGACCGCTCCAGCGCTTCCAGCGGCGCACCCACCAAGCCATCGCCTTCGTTCAAAGACCCCCGGCAAGCCGATATGCCGGACCGCATCGACAGCGCCCCGCCGGCACTAGCCGTGCCGATGAACTCAGCGCTGCGCAGCGAGCCGACGGCATCGATGATAGGCACGAGCTGGCTCCACTTCAACGCAACGACATAGAAGCCGTGCGCCGTGCGTTCGTGCGCGAACGCGGTGATGCAATCGTTATGGCTCGGTTGCCAGAATTCCCAGGTGGCGTCGACCAGGCGAACGACGTCCCGCGCGCGATCGATGTCGAATACCTCGGCAGTGTGCGACAACGCGCCGCACGTTACCCACACCTTGTCGCCGGCGCGCGCTTCGGCCGCGACGCCTTCGCGCGGCATGCGGACCACGTTGGCCTTCGGCCCGCTTGCGGGGCCGGGCACCAGCAGCAGCAGGTTGGCCATGCCGACCTTGGCTGTCTGCAGAGCCTGAAAGCGGAAGTCTTCGAGCACGGTGGGCGGCGTTCCCGTTTTGACGCGCGGCGAGCGAAAACCAAAGCTCGCGACGACGATCCGGCGTAGGCGATCTTCTGCATACAGCGTTGCCGCCACGTCGCGCCCCGGCAGCCCGGCCGCCGTCGCGGAGAAAGGCCCGCCTACCGACGCGTGGCGCGCCAGCGCGGCGCCGAGCACCTGCTCGCCTTCCTTCTCGATCAATCGTGCCATCGGCGTCGTGGCGCCCTCGGCGGTTGGCATCAACGCCAAACGCAACCGCCAATAGAGGCGCTCCGAAGGCGGTAAGGCGCTGCCTTGGGGCCCTTGTGCCAGCGCTGCTATCCCGTCGTTCATGCCCAAGTCTGCGGCAATGGCGTAGGTGCGCGCGATGTCGGTCGGCGGCGGGGCGAAGCCCCCCGCAGCTTGCTGGTCGTTCTGCATCGCCTGCCAAGCGTTGATTGACGCCCGCGTGGCGCGCACATTGCCGAGTTGGGCGGCGCTGCGCAAGTCGGCCCACACCGCGGCCCATGCCCCGCCCGACCGCGAGCGGGCGTCGGCGCGGTAGTACAGCGCCAGCGATCGGATGAAGGCGTTGTACTGCGGGGACTCGTCGGCATCGTCGCCGCCGACGAGCAGCGCGTCGGCCAGCTCGATCGCAGCCGGGTAGTTCTTCGCGGCGACCGCGGCGCTGATCGGCTTGACGCGCTCCGGTTCGCCGTCGGCACTTCGGCCCGAGGCGAGGTACGAACGTGCGAAGGCTTGCTCCTCGGCGAACGACATCTGGGCGCGGCATGGCAGTTGCGAAGTCCCCAGCGCCATGCAAAGAAGGAGGGCGGGGAAGCGCATGAGCTATTTCCAGATCAGGATTGGCGGCGTGGCCAGCGTGCGCGGCCCATCGTCGTCGTATTCGGCCACGAACCACAGCCGCTGCGGCGTACGCGCGCGAACGTCGATCAGCATCTCGAAGGCCTCGGGCGCTTCCCCCGGCTTGAGCGTGACGGCACGGGACGCGGTCGGCGCGCGCAGCAGGTTCTCCGACGGCACGTCGACGATGTGCGTTGCGTCTTTCATGAAGCGGGCCTTGACGCCGGCGTTTTCGCTCGACAGGCGGAACACGTCGGTATTGACGATGCCGTGTGCGCGCGCGCCGAGCACGTCAACGGCGCAGGCATCCGGCGGCAACGTGCCGGCGGGCACCGGCTCGCTGCGCACGCCGACCGAGTGCACGCGAATCGGCGCACCGCCGCGTTGCGCGTGCGCGAGCACGAGGGTCAGGCGCAGCGCGCCGCAGTACAGCGGCGTGCCGTCGATCTGCGGCGGCTGTTGCAACGCGGGCCGGATCTGCATCACCGCCTGCACCTGAAGCCGCAGCGCCTTCGACGACGGGCCGGCACCACCGCCCACGCTCTCCATCGCCGTCTTCAAAGCCAGATAGGGTACGTCGCCGCGCCCGCTCGGTTTGACGATGCTCGCGTGGTTTCGGTCGATCGGGTCGGGCCGCCTATTGCACAACGCGGTGGCGCTGACCTGATCGACAACCTTCACGCCGAACGTGTTCTGCACTTCGTACGCGCAGAACGACGGCAACGCCGCGAGTTCCGGCGCGGCCAGCCAAGCGCGATACACGTCGGCCAGATACCCGTCCGAAGCCATCGGCACCATGCCGCCGAACTGCGGGTTGCCGCTGAAGACGCGCACCAGCGCGGCCACCGCTGACCCGGTGGTGGGCGTGGCGAAGAAGTACAACAGGCGCACCCTCTTGACAACCACATCCCGGTACTTCAACAGGTAGGCACGCGTCACCAGACCGCCCATGCTATGCGCGACGAACACTACTTCGGCGTGGTCCAGCACGCGGTGAGCATCGAGCACGAGGCGCATCGACTCGGCCACTTCGTCGATGCCGAGTGTCCGTCGCGTCGACGGCGACGGATACTCGACGACGAACACATCGCTGCCGGCAAAGGCCGGGTCTTGCGCCAGCAGCGTGGGGAAGTTGGCGCCGGTATCGGCGTTGGTCCAGGTGGCGTCCGAGTTGCCCGTAACGCCGTGTACGAATACGATGACCTGTCGATTGCCGGCGACCTGCCGCACATAACGGCTTTCTGCTGCTGCCACCGGCTGTGCCGCCAGCAGCACGAGCAGCAAGCCGTAGCACCAGCGGCCGACGATCGCGCTCACCGCATGCCATATCTTGCCAACGCTCCTCAACTTATGCATAGGCCCTTCCATTGCCCACGGTTGAATGTTGGGAATTCCCGGTGGGAAAACGATTTTTACATAGTCGGGGGATACAGTGAGGTCTCTGCAAAAAGGGGGTTTGAGTGCGCCAGCACAAACTGGCAAGTGGTAGTTGGTGGAAGTCCAATACGAGGAAGAAATGGCGAATCACCTTGGC
>JAYVST010000586.1:0-6248 GCA_043775255.1 Burkholderiales bacterium | reverse complement strand
AAATTGACCTTGGTCGGATTGGCCTTCGCATAGTCGATGAATTCGCGCACGCTCCTGGGCGCAAAGTTGAGGTTGGCGGCGAAGCCGAGCGGCGAATGGGTCAGGACCGTGACCGACGCGAACGCGGCCGTGTCGTACTTCAGCGCCGGGTAGGCCGTGGCGGTGATCGGGGTGGCTGCGGTTGACAGCAACAGGGTGTAGCCGTCGGCCGGCGCCTTGGCGACGAATTCGCTGCCGATGGTGCCGCCGGCGCCGGGCCGATTGTCCACAACGAAGGGCTGTCCCATGGCCTGGGTGAGGCGGTCGCCGATGGTGCGGCCGAGGATGTCGGAGGTCGATCCGGTGGCGAAGGGTACGACGATCTTCACCGGACGGTTGGGATAGCCCTGCGCGAGCGCGCCGGCGGCGACGCCAAGGGCCCACAGCGCCAGGGCCGCAAGGCAGGTGCGGCGTGATGATTGGGTCAAGTCTGATTCTCCACGATTGAATTCGGTGTAGGTCGATGATTGGGCCGGCAGCGCAGCCGCGCAGACGGCGTGGGCGCCGCGCTCACGCGGCCAGTGCCCCTGCGGCGTCCCGTTCGAGCGTGGTGGTGCGGCGCAGGTCGCGGCGGGCCGCAAGATCGTAGCGCCGGCCGCGATGCAGGGTGGCGCGGTTGTCCCACATCACGTAGTCGCCGACGCGCCACCGATGGCGATAGACGAATTGGCGCTGCGTCGCATGCTCGATCAACTCCCCGATCAAGAGACGCGCCTCCGGCACGCTCATGCCGCTGATGCGGTCACAGTGAACGCCGACAAACAACAGCCTGCGGCCCGAGCCTGGATGGGTGCGCACCAGCGGCCACTCGGCCGGCGGAAAGCGGTTCAACTGCTCGGGCGTGTACTTGTCGTCACCCAGCATGATGCGCGAATGGAAAGTCGAATGGTGCGCCGTGCGGCCTTCGACTGCCACGCGCAGATCTTCGGGCAACCTGTCCCATGCGGCGCGCAAATCGGCCCACTCGGTATCGCCGCCCAGTTCGGGCACGACCACGGCCGAAAGCATCGAGTACTTGACCGGAAGCGGCTGGAACGAGCTGTCGGTGTGCCACAACTGGTTGGCCAGCGAGCCGATCAACCTGGCATTGTCGCGCCCGGCCACGGACCCGTCCTGCGCGAGGTTGGAAATGTCGATCAGTTCTTCATGCCCGAAACGGGTGGGCGCGCCGGTGGCCTTGCGCAAGCCGGCGTCGAGCGGGCCGAATTGGCGCGCGCAGGCGATCTGCTCGGATTCGCTCATCGGCTGGTTGCGAAACACCAGCACTGCGTACTTGTCCATCGCCGCATCGATCTCCGCGATGGTGGCGGCATCGAGCGGGCGGCGCATATCGACACCCGATGCTTCGGCGGCGAACTGCGGGGTGAGAGGGTTCAATGCAAGCGGCACGACCGGCTTTTCCGTGAGTTTTTAAGGCGCATGAAGATGCGGATGAAATTGTATGCCGATCCACTACTGTCCGGTTAAAGTTTTGGGACGCAGAAATGGAGAGGTTCTCCAGAGTGAAGATGTTGCCAAAAGCAGTGGGATATGCGAGTTTTTTGTTTCAAATCGACACCACTTTTAATCGCCCGGAGAACCGCATAGGCCAACACTGTTGACGTTCTCATCAACGGTTTAACCGGACAGCAGTGATGCCGATCTGCAGTGCAATCGCACCAACAAGTCGGACGTGACCCCGCGTGGCAGAATGCGGCGCATGGCCGGTCCGACGCGAGATTTCTGGCAGGAAAAGTTCCAGGCCCGCGCGACGCCCTGGGATCGCGGCGCGCCCGGCCCGCAACTCGATGTCTGGCTTGCCGCAGGAACCCTCGCGCCGTGCCGCATTCTGGTACCGGGTTGCGGCGCCGGCCATGAGGTGGTGTTGCTGGCGCAACGAGGCTTCGAGGTGGTCGCGCTCGACTACGCCGCTGCGGCGATCGAACGGACCCGCGCCGGGCTACGCTTGGCCAGTGTCACCGCCGAGGTCATCGAAGCCGACGTGCTCGATTGGCGGCCTCACGATCCGTTCGACGCAGTCTACGAACAGACCTGCCTGTGCGCCCTGCATCCCGATTGCTGGGCACGCTACGCGAACGCCGTGCACGGCTGGCTCAGGCCGGGCGGCAGCTTGTTCGGCCTGTTCATGCAGGGCTTGCGCAAGGGCGCCGCAGACGGGCTGATCGAAGGCCCGCCTTACCATTGCGACATTAATGCCATGCGCTCGTTGTTCGATGCCCTGCGCTGGACCTGGCCCAAACCACCCTATCCGCGCGTGGACCACCCAATGGGCATCGCCGAACTCGCGACCGTGTTGGTGCGCCGCTGACTTGCGCCTGCGGGCGCGCGATAGTCGGGCCGATCGGGTACATTGCCTCGCTTTGATTGTCGGGAAAGCCAGGGACATGAACGGAGCCGAAAGTCTGGTGCGCACGCTGGTGGCGAGTGACGTGGAGGTCTGCTTCACCAACCCCGGCACGTCCGAAATGCACTTCGTCGCGGCTTTGGACAAGGTCGAAGGCATGCGCTGCGTGCTGGGCCTGTTCGAGGGCGTGGTCACCGGCGCGGCCGACGGCTATTACCGGCTGGCCGGCAAGCCGGCCGCCACCTTGCTGCACCTGGGGCCGGGCCTCGGCAACGGGCTGGCCAATCTGCACAACGCGAAAAAGGCGCGCTCCGGCATCGTCAACATCGTCGGCGAGCATGCCAGCTACCACATCGCCCACGATGCGCCGCTTACGTCCGACATCGAAGGGGTGGCGCGCCCGATGTCGGACTGGGTGCGCACGTCGAGGAGCGCGCGCGACATCGCCGCCGACGGCGCCCGCGCGGTGGAGGCCGCGCGCAGCGCGCCGGGCCGGATCGCCACGCTGATCCTGCCGGCCGATACCGCCTGGAACGAAGCCGACGGACCCGCAGTGGCGCGTGCGCCGGCGGCGCGCGTGACCGTTTCTGCTGCGGCCGTGACCGCCGCCGCAGCAGCACTCAGGCAGCCGAATGCGGCCCTCCTCCTGGGCGGCGTCGGCGTACATGCCGGTGCGCTCGAATGGGCCGGCCGCATCGCCGCCGCCACCGGTTGCCGCATCCTCGGCGAATACAACAGCGCACGCATCGAGCGCGGCGCTGGCCGCGTGATCTCCAACCGCGTTCCGTATGTCGTCGACGCCGCACTAAAGGCCTTGGGTGATCTCGGCTCGGTCGTGCTGGCCGGCGCCCGGCCGCCGGTGAGCTTCTTCGCCTATCCCGGCAAGCCCAGTCTGCAGGCGCCGCCTTCGTGCACCTTCACCCGCTTGGCCGGTGTGGAGGAGGACATCGAAGGCGCGCTCGAGACGCTGGCCGCGGAACTCGGCGCCCGCGCGCTCGCGCCGGCGCACGTGGCGCGCTTGGACCCCCCGGGTCTGCCGACCGGCAAGCTGACCCAGGAAGGCATTGCTGCGGTGCTGGGCGCGCTGCTGCCGGAGAACGCCATCGTGATCGACGAATCGGTCTCGACCGGGCGCGGCTTCGCCGCTTTGACCACGCATGCACAGCCGCACGACTGGGTGACCTTGATGGGCGGGTCGATCGGCTTCGCCTTGCCGGCGTCCGTGGGCGCCGCCATCGCTTGCCCGAAACGCAAGGTCATCACGCTCGAGGGTGATGGCAGCGCGATGTACACCCTGCAGGCGTTATGGACGATGGCGCGCGAGAACCTCGATGTCACTATCCTGGTGTTCGCCAACCGCTCCTACAACATCTTGCGCGGCGAGCTGGCCAATGTGGGTGCCGGCGCCCCCGGTCAACGCGCCAACGACATGTTGACTCTGGATCGCCCGATCCTCGACTGGGGCGCACTTGCACGCGGTCATGGCGTCGAATCGGGGCGCGCAACCACCCTTGACGAACTGGCGATCCAATTCAAGCGCGGACTCGCCAGCCGCGGGCCCTATCTGGTCGAAGTGGTGCTGTAAGACCCTCCCGGCACAGGTTGCCGGCGCCGGTGCAGGCCACCACCGCCGACGCTGGCCACCACCGCCGGTGCAGGCCACCACTGCCGGTGCTAGCCACCACTGCCAGCGCTGGCGCTGGAGCGCTTCTACAGCCCCAGCAGTTTTTTCAACGACGCGGTATCGAGCGAGCCGGCGAATTTGCCGGGCTCGCCGCTGCCCGGATTCTTGAAAACCACCATGGGCACCGATTCGCCGCCGAGCTGCTGCCAGAGTTTGGTGTTCGCCTTGACCTTTTCGGTGAGGTCGGCCGGCAGGTTGTCCGGCGGAATCAGGCCGCCCTGCTTGGAAAGCAGGCTTTGCTCATGCGCGTTCATGGCCGCAGCAGGATCAGTGGCAGCCAGCAATGCGGCGCCCTGGGTGGTCGACCGGGGCGCGATGAACCCGACCGGCATCCAGACCATCTTGACCTGATTGGCCAGCGGCTTGGCCGCTTCCCAGAGGTGGCCGCAGTGCGGGCATTGCGGATCGAAGAACACATAGATCTGGCGCACCGCCATCATGTTGCCTACGGTAAAGCCGGTCCCCTTGGCGGCCGCTTCGTAGATGTTGCCGGCGGGAGCGCTTGGCGCTGCCGACGCCGCGCTGCTTGCAGGTGGACTGCCGACCGCCGGCGGCGCTGCATTGCCGCTGTCGCCGTCCTTGCAGGCTACGAGGATGGATGCCGCCAGCAACAGCGGCAGAAATCGAAGGATTCTTGGAAACACGATGTTGTTCTCCGAATGTGCGCCCGCGCTGCGGGCGGAAAATGGGTCAAGGATGATGGGTACAGGATGACATACGGCGGCCGGGTGCGGAAAATCATGTCCGCGTGCCCGGATTATGCGACGCCTGACAGGTCTCTGCACAATTCCGGGGACCGATAGCACCAATCGGGAATCCGGCTCATGCGTCGTTCGGGCGTCCGAGTCGCCTCAGTTACGATCACCGCACCTCTACCCCTTAGAATTACTCCATGCTTCTCGACACGGTTTTCGTCAGCACCCGCACAGGCGCATTGGCCCAAGCAGGCGATGAGGTGCAACTCTCGGGCGGGTTTCGGCAGTTGCTGCGATTGATCGACGGCAAACGCAACGGCCGTGAAGTGCTGGCGGCGATGCCGCAACTCGACGAGGAGGATTTCGGCCTGTGGATGGGTGAACTGATGCGCCAGATGTTGATCGCCCCCAAGGACGATGTACCAGTCGACGACATGGCGTTCCAGATGACCGCAGAGCTGCCGGCCAACATGTTGGGCGCCGCCAGCGCCGAAGCCAACGCGATGATCGACGACATCATGGCCGATGTCGTCAAGGGTCTGGGCGGCAAACCGGATGCTGCCGCCCAGGAGCGCTTCCAGAAAACCGGGCGGATGGCCGCAATCGAGTCGGCAAGCACACAGGCGGCGGTCGGCAAGGCGGGTTATTTCGTCTATCCGGACGCGGCCGAAGGCTTGCCCGACAAGCCGCGGGTGTGCATTGCCGGCCACAGCGCGGCGCAGAACCGGGTGCTCGAACTGTTGATCGTGCGCGCCGGGGTCAAGCCCCAGGTCGTCGTCAGCCGCGACGCCATGCGCGCGGCGCTTGCGCAAGCCGAGAAACCGCACATCCTGATCATCGATGCCGAAATGCCGGCGCTAGACCCCTGGCGCACCGTCGAAGCCATGCGCGTCGACGCCGAACTGCGCCGCGTGCGGGTGGTGATTGTTTCGGCCAAGGGCGAGCGCGCCGACCTCGCACAGGCCATGCTGCTGGGCGCCGCCGCCTACATGGTCAAACCCTTGCGCAAGGACGTGCTCGACGCGGCCCTGCCACAGATTCTCGGGCGGCCGGCCGTCAAGCCCTGAGAGTGCTCACACCGCGCGCGTCAAGCCGCCGTCGACGCGCAAATTCTGGCCGGTGATGTAGCCGGCTGAATCCGAAAGCAGAAACGCCGCAGTGTCGGCGACTTCGCTCGCGCGGCCGTAACGGCCGAGCGGAATCCTGGCGCGTCGCTCTTCCTTCTCCGGCAGGCTGTCGATATAGCCGGGCAACAGGTTGTTCATGCGGATGCCCGCCTTGGCATAGCGATCCGAGTACAGCTTGGCGAAAGCGCCGAGCGCAGCGCGCATGGCCCCGGAGATAGGGAACAGCAGGTCCGGTTCGAACGCCGCAAAGGTTGAAATGTTGACCCAGGCGCCGCCGCCCTGACGTTCCATCACCGGGGTGATCAGGCGCGTCATGCGCACCACGTTGAGCAGGGCCGTGTCCATGCCCGCATGCCATT
>JAYVST010000585.1:0-3209 GCA_043775255.1 Burkholderiales bacterium | reverse complement strand
TGCATCTCGACCCGGCGCTGCCGGCGATCGAAGGCGATGCCGCGCAATTGCGCCAGGTGATCCACAACCTCCTGCAGAACGCGCAGGACGCGGTTGCCGGCGGCGAACGCACCGACATCGAGCTGGAGACCGCACGCGCACCCGGCGGCGCGCGCCTGACGGTGGCCGACAGTGGCCCGGGCTTCTCGCAGAAGATCATCGCGCGCGCCTTCGAACCGTATGTGACGACCAAGGCGCGCGGCACCGGTCTGGGCCTGGCGATCGTCAAACGCATCGTCGATGACCATCACGGCGCCATCGACATCGGCAATCGGGAAGGCGGCGGCGCGCGCGTGAGCATCGTGCTGCGCGCCGCAGCGTAAGGCAACATGGATCGATGACATAGAATTCGCTTCGGATGCACGGGCGGGCGGCGCACGGATCACGCAATGCGCCGCCGTCGGGCAAGGAGCGAAACTTGCCATCATGGCACGATGGTTTCCTCACGGCAAAGGCTGGGTGAATGGCCAACATACTGGTTGTAGACGACGAAATCGGCATCCGCGAGCTGCTCTCCGAGATTCTCGGCGACGAAGGACACAGCATCACCCTGGCCGAAAACGCCGCCCAGGCCCGCGCCGCGCGACTGGCCGGCGCCCACGATCTGGTGCTGCTCGACATCTGGATGCCCGACACCGATGGCGTATCTCTGCTCAAGGAATGGTCCGTCGGCGGCCTTCTCACCATGCCCGTTCTGATGATGAGTGGGCACGCGACCATCGACACCGCCGTCGAGGCAACCCGCATCGGCGCCGTTGATTTTCTTGAAAAGCCGATCGCGCTGGCGAAACTGCTGGCGGCGGTCAAGCGCGCGCTGACACGGAACGTGCCGCGTGCGCCGGGCGCGCAGGCGGTCGCGACCGCGCCGGCAGTGGCGCCGGCGGAGACGCTGCCGGCGCCGACCATTTCGGGACTCGACCTCGAACTCCCGCTGCGCGAAGCACGCGACGCCTTCGAACGGGCCTATTTCGCCTATCACCTGGCGCGCGAAAAAGGCAGCATGACGCGTATTGCCGAGAAAACCGGCCTCGAGCGCACCCATCTCTATCGCAAACTCAAGGCGCTCGGGCTGCCGGTGGGCGGGCGGAAAAACGACGATGGCGCCTGACGGCGTCCGCACGCAAACCCGGCATGTGCCGGTACCGGCAGTATTGATGATCGGCCTCGATGCCCACAAGCGCGAACGTACCCTCGCCACGATCTTCCAACAGCGGTCGGCGGGGGAGCACTGGGCGCTGATATGCACCAGTCAACCGCGGCAAGGCGTCATCAACGCCGCGCGCGACCCAGGCGGCACGGGCGGTGCGGGTGACCCAGGCGACGCACGCGACCCAGGCGGCGCGGGTGAAGCGGGCGTCTCGGTGGAACTCGTAGCACCCGGCTGCCCATGCTGTTTGGGCCTTCTGCCGTTCCGGATCGGGCTGATCCGTCTGTTGCGCCGCACATCTACGCATCCGCCGTCGCTGCTCCTCATCAACGCCGGCGCATTCGGCCACGTGGCCGAAATTCGCCGAACCCTGCTGCGCGCCCCCTTCACCGCCCTGTTGCGACTCGATGCGACCATCGCCGGCGTCGCCCCGTCCTTCTGCGACGACGCACCCGCGCAAGGCAGTGCAGTCGAAAACCTGTTGCTCGAGAACGCCGATATCCTGTTGCCGGACGTTGCACCGGACGACCGCAATGCCCTTGCGGCAAGGGTGCGCATGCGCTTGCGCACGCTGGGGGCGTCAACACAGGTCGTAGCGGACGGGAGCTGGTTGCCGCGTCCGCACGCCCGCACCCTCTGCGCCGGCGACGCATGAGACCTTTGGCGGCGCTGCTGACGCTGGCCGTCGGCCTGGCCTGCCTGCCTGCAACCGCCGCCGATACACCGGCCTGGAACCTGCGCGAACAGGCCGCCGATTTCTGGGATGAATTGAAGACCGTCGTCGGCGCAGGTGAAACCAAGCGACTGCGCATCGAGTACGAAAACGACATCTTCTATTCGACCGATCGCAACTACACCAACGGTGTGCGCTTTACCTGGCGCGCCGGCGCGCGCGAAGCGGCGCTGTTCGATGACGACAACCAGCGCCCCTGGATACCGCCGGTGCGCTTCACCGCCGGCAGCGACCTGGAACGGCGCTCTCGCGAAGACCGCATCTGCGCGCGCGCCGCGCAGACACCGGGCGATCGCGAGGAAGGCCGCCCGGTTTGCTTTCGCACGATTTACAACTTCGTCTTCTTCGGCCACAACCTCTACACACCGACCGATATTCGCCTGGCGCCCGACCGCATCCCCGCCAACGAGCGCCCTTACGCCGCCTGGGGCTATATCGGCTTTCACCGCGAACTGCATGCGAGCGACGGCCGTTACTGGCGCTATGGGCTCGACATCGGCTGTGTCGGGCCGTGCGCTTACGGCCGCCAGCTGCAGACATGGATCCACGAACATGTGACCCACTCCCCACTGCCCAACGGCTGGGGCTCGCAAATCCGCAACGAATTCGGCATGGTGGCCCGCTTCGAGTACGCGCGCCGCCTTTGGCACGAGCCCCTGGCGCCATTCGGCCGCAGCGTTTTCCGGCTGCCGCTGGCCACCGACCTGCGCGCGCATGTCAATGTCGGCCTGGGCAACCTGCAAACCTATGCCGGGTCCGGCGTCACCGCCCGGCTCGGCTGGTTTCGCACTTCCTACGACTCGTTGCGACTCGACACACACCCGCTGGAATCATTGGCAGGAGGCCAACCGCGCCGCCATGCGCAGGCTGAAGCGGACTCCCGCCTCGACTGCGAACCGGGGTGCGGCCCCGCGCCGATCGCGCAGAGGCCGCCGGAACTCTTCGCCTTTGCCCGCGCGCACGGCGATATCGTCGTCTACAACGCGCTGTTGCAGGGCGGCATCATCAACCGCTCCAGCGAACGCACCGGCGCCGCGCGACCCTTGCAGCTGGAGCGGGAATTCGGCGTAGCCGGCGCGGTCGGCGAATTGAGCCTGTCGCTCTCGGTGGTCGGGCGCCGCCAGTGGGACATGCACGGCGCGCGCTACGGGCAACGCTTCGGTCGGTTCGCCGTCGAGTTCAGCACGCGGTTCTAGCAGCCTGTCGGACTTGGGGCGTCGAAAGCGAAAATCGGCCCCAGCGAGGACAGTTTTTGCCGCATTCGCCGCCCCATAGCTCGGCTATGGGGCA
>JAYVST010000584.1:0-1674 GCA_043775255.1 Burkholderiales bacterium | reverse complement strand
GGCCACCGGCAAAGAGGCGCCGTCGGCGCAGCGCGAATTCACCCTGCGCGAAGCGATGCGCACGCGCGCCTTCTGGCTGCTGGCCTCGGGCCATGGCGTGGCGCTCCTGATCGTCACGGCGATCAACGTGCATGCCATCACCCACATGAAGGAGGGGCTCGGCTATTCGGTGGCGCAAGCTTCGCTTGTGATCACGCTCATGACGGTGGGCCAGGCGGCAGGCGTGGGCCTGGGCTATGCGATCGGCGACCGCTTCGACAAGCGCCATGTCGCTGCCATCTGCATGCTCATGCACGCCGCCGGCATGTTGATGCTCACCTACGCCAGCGGCATCGCCATGCTGGGGGCCTTCGCCGCCCTGCACGGGGTTGCGTGGGGCCTGCGCGGGCCGTTCATGCAGGCGATTCGCGCCGACTATTTCGGCCGCACCTCCATCGGCATGATCATGGGCGTCTCCGGCATCGTCATCGCGCTGGGCCAGGTGGGCGGGCCGCTCCTGGCCGGCGCCTTCGCCGACATCTTCGGCAACTATCGCGCCGGATTCACGATCATGGCAGTGGTGGCGGCGCTCGGGTCGCTGTTGTTCATCCTGGCCCGGAAACCGGCATAGGTGTCCGACCGCTCGAAAAGCGTTGTGCTTTGGGGCCGTGACGGCGTCTCGTCGCGAAAAGTGCCGCGATCGCCGCCGCGATCAGTGCCAGTGGCGATGGCTCATCCACCGGTACATCGAGTTGGGTGAAAATCTCGTTGGTGATCGATGATTCGGCGGATTGGCCGAAGCCGTCCGTGTCGATCCAGAAATCGCGGTCGGGTCGATACGACAAATGCAGGATGTTATCCGGCAGGAACAATGGCGAACCCTGGTCGAGAATAGCGCCGAGTTGCTCCAGCGCCGGTGATATTGCCGCAGCAAGCGCGGGATCGAAAAACGGCGACGCCGGGCCGACACCGGCCAGGCGAAGGTCGAAGAAATCGGCGACGAAAGTGTTGTCGATGCCGTCGTAGCGAAGCATGCCGATGCCGGTACGCAGGTAAACCTGGTTGGCCACCTGCAGTTCAAACGGGTCGCTGGTCGCCGGCCGGAACAGCGCGGTGCGTAGATTCTCGTCAACGCCGATCAGTTCGAAGGCGGGTGAAACCACCCGCGCCCCGACCAGCGGGTCGTTTCCGAACCCGGTGCCAACAATGACGTCATTGACCAATTTGAGCAGCCCTGCCAACGCGTCGAATATGACGCTGTTACCGTCCGACTTGATGACCTTTGACGTCTGCGTCGCGCTTTTCTTCGGATCCTTCGGTGAAACCGCGACCAGTTCGGTCGAACGAAAAACATGCGCGCCGTCGTAGTTGAAGCGAAACCCGTCGCTGGTTTCCGAAATCTTGTACCAATCCGTCCCGTCCTTGTCCGAGCCGGTGTAGTCGGGGCTGCGCGGATTGGCAGGCGGGTTGTTGTCATGAATTCCGATCTGCTTCACTCCGCCCGCAACGGACCACCCCACGACAGTAACCGTGTGCCCAATTCCCGTGATGCCCACCTGAAGGTTGAGCAGGAGAAGCTGACCCTTCTTCCATTCGGTCTGGATGGTCTTGAATGTCGGGGGCACAGAATGGACGAGAAGGTCTTTTTCGTAGCCTTTGTCCTTGATGTAGGTTTTTGTGGCGTCGCTGGTGCCC
>JAYVST010000583.1:0-5741 GCA_043775255.1 Burkholderiales bacterium | reverse complement strand
GGGGTCGCACGTTCGAATCGTGCCGGACGCGCCAAATACACACCAGCATCATGGAAGCGCAAACCGATTGGCGACGGTACCGGTCTTGAAAACCGTGCGAGCCTTCACCGGCCTTGGGCGTTCGACTCGACCCCGCTTCCGCCAGAACAGATGGCGCGTAACTCAATGGCAAGAGGTCCCGGCTTTTAACCGGGGAGTTGCGGGTTCGAGTCCCGCCGTGCCAACCAGGGAATGCCGCGCTAGCTCAGTCGGGAGAGCGTCCGATTGTCAATCGGAAGGCGAGGGGATCGAAACCCCTGCGTGGCGCCAGATGCATCGCACCTCAAGCTGATCAGGTGACAGCGCCTGTTTGAAGAACAGGAGAGCCAGGCTCGATACCTGGGAGGTGCACCAATTATTTTTTCGAACCCGGCCGGCTTCGAGCCGCAATCGAAGAAGCCAGGCGCGGCGACATTCGCAGTTTCCGCATGGGAAGCGTGGACCCAGACCCTTTTCGCACGGGGCAAGCGATCTTCGCTTCGTTGTTCGAAGCGGAAGAGGCCGGACGCCACCGGCAATTTTTCAACGCCGCCTGCCGACGGGAAAGTCCCGCCGGGCTGCCGGCGGAGTTTGAACCGTTCGGCTTTCGGTGAGGCCAGGAGACTTTCAATCTCCCCAGATGGGTTCGACTCCCATACGGTTTACCAGACGTGCCGGCACTTGGACGGCAGTGCCGCTCCCGCACCACAAGACCGAGGCGCGCCATGTTTCGTTCGCGCCGAACCGTTTCACGCGCATCCGGCATGAAGACCCAGAAAGCACGCATCTTTCAGATGAGGTCCGAAGAATGGTTTTGGCGGACGCAGCAGGATGTCCTTCCTTCTGCGGTGGTGCAAGCCGGATGCGCGTGACCCGTTCGCCGATACCCATCATTTGCCCGTGTAGCTCAGCTGGTCAGAGCAGCCGTTTTGTAAACGGCAGGCCGCAGGTTCGAATCCGTGCCGCGGGCGCCAGAGCATCGGATGTCGCGTAGTCGAGAGGCCTCAGACAGCGCCCTTCGAGCGCGCTAACGCGGGTTCGAGTCCCGCCGCAGCCGCCCCTTGTTTCAACAGCACGCTGGCCGAGCGGCAAGGCATCCGTTTGCAAAGCGGACTTCGACTGGTTCGACTCCAGTGCGTGCTTCCATTTTTTCCGGCAACACGAGAGCGCCAGGGGTTGGCCTTAGCTCAAAGGCCAGAGCCCCGGAATGTGAATCCGGTGGATGACGGTTCGAATCCGTCAGGTCAACCCCGGGCGCTTTCAACAGTTTTTGCCTTGGTGCTCAACCGGTAGAGCACCTCACTGTTAATGACGGAAGTGCGGGTTCGAAGCCTGCCGAGGCAGCCAATCAAAAGCGTCGGCGCCGACGCATTCACGCCGCATTGACCCAGTAGTCCAGGGGCTAAGACCTCAGTCTCCAACACTGATGACGGCGGTTCGAATCCGTCACGGGTCGCCAGTTTTGCCGCCGTAACTCAAGGGACCAGAGTGCCTCGCTTCGAACGAGGAAGTTGCGGGTTCAAATCCTGCCGGCGGCTCCAGTCTCACGGAAGGTTGCCAGAGTGGTAATGGAGCGGTTTGCTAAACCGTGGCCGCTTAGGCGGCCCGGAGGTTCGATTCCTCCACCTTCCGCCAAATGCGAACACGTGGGTCGCGCATGCCGCCCCCAGGATCGCGTGCCGCGCCCTGATCGGGCGACGCTATCGAACCCTGTGCCCTTAGCAGAACGGACCAGAGCACCGAGCTTCACCCTCGGGGGTTGAAGGTTCGAATCCTTCAGGGCGCACCACAAAAATGACAACGTCGGCGCCGCGCAGCGCGCAGCGCCGACGCAAAGAAGGACCTCAACCTGGCCGGCGGATGATGACCAGGTGAGGTGAAAAGCCGGCACGCATTGGCGTCAAGGGGTTTCCGCCGCCCCGCCGGCACAGTGGTTCTCGTCGCATAGCTCAGTTGGTAGAGCACCCGCTCGATAAGCGGGATGTCGCTGGTTCGATTCCAGCTGCGACGACCGGTTTCACCCGCTGCGCGTAGGAAAGTCCGGTCCAATCCGCCTGCCTTGGGAGCAGGAGACCGCAGGTTCGAATCCTGCCGCGCAGACCAGACATGACCGGGTAAAGCTCCATCCTGCGTCAAGCATGCGATCGCAATCCGTCTTTCAAACTCGCCCTGCAGTGTCGAAATTTTTTACAGTCGCGCCAATTCCGCGTCTCCATGCGCGAGCCTCGAAAACACTGTGAGAAGATAGGCCAGATATGTTGTCGCATGCTCTCGCAACATCGCCGCGCCCGTGAGAGCGCGTCGCGTGGCCGCCAACGCAATGGTCGAGCCAAATTCAAAAACGGGATGACTGCATGCCGTTGAACAGGCGTTGGCAATGACGCGCACTCAGTGACGAACCAAAGCGGCGCTGTATCTCGGCGCGTAGCAGCTTGCCGCTCCACGCACTATCGACATGGCCACATTCCCTCGGTGGCGATTGAAGAGCGAGGACAAGCTGGTGCATTTGCGCATCATCGAGCGTCGCGTGCCGACCTGTATGCAGCTTTTCGCGCAGCCCTGCGACGCCATTTTTCTGATATTTCCGAACCCATCGCTCGACGCTTCGCGGATCATCCCCGAACACCTTTGCCACTTCATAGCAACTGCGCCCCGCCGCCACCAGCATGAGGCAATGCAATCGGTGCAAATAACGCGATTGCGGTGAATGTTCGGCCTCATGCCGCAAGGCTGCTTGTACCGATTCGGAGGATGCCACCTCAAGTTTTTGCATAACGCAAGCTTTCTGGAGGACCTGGTGACTTTGGCTCTTGCTACGACCCAAGTCCGGCGCAAGCGACGAATGCAGTATGCGGCACGTATTCCGCCGAGAAGTACGCACAACGGTAAATGGTATGCCTCTTGCATACGTGAGTACAGCGGTAAATATTGCGGTGCCCAGCACCCGCAGCATTCCGCCAACAGAAGCATGGCTCAGGCGTTGATGCGGCTGCGCTTTCCCAATGCTGAGATCGAGTTTGGCGGCGTCAACGACCGTCTAACCGCCAAAAATCAGGAGCTCCAAAAATGAATGCCATCGGACTCAATGGCTGGCGCTTTATGGCCGCCGGATATCTCCTGCTTGCGGTGCTGGCGCTGGCACACTCCCAAAATGCCTGGTCAGTTCCGACGATAGTGTGCAGCGGTACCAGTGCGCAGGTTGGCGTCGCGGTCAATGGCGTTCCGGATCCCTCCACATCACGGCTCACCATAACGACGACTTACCCGTTGCCCGAAGACTTGTTCAAGATTTGCGAGGTGCCGGCACACATGACGCTTGTGACTATTGTCGAGACGCTCATCAACGACGGACTTACGCCCTGGCATGATTGGGAGTCCGTCTTGTGCAGCGTTACTGCGGGCGTACATCTACAGGGCGCGACCGTGAGCGATCCGTTGATCACGCCGCCGAAGGCCAGCGTCGGCATAACAAGCGGTGGCTCTTGTAGCGACCAGCCGAATGCCAATCTGCTTCAGCTCAGCATTGAAAGCCTGCACGTTCTCTTTGGCGCCGCCATTGGAAACAGCGATGAGATCACGCTGACACAAACAATAGTGATTCCGGACAGCGTTACGCCAACCTTTTTCACTATGCATCAAACACCCAGCGTTGGCGAGCCGTCCGTTCTTTGGCTGTTCGCGGCAAGCGTGCTGGCGCTTTTCGGCGCCGGGCGCAATCAACGCGCCGACCGTGGCCGAAGCACATCGACAGCCTGAGCGCGATTCCGCTGTTTCGCCCGCTGGCCCTTTCGAGCCGCGCTACCGCACGACGATACCCGGCTGTGGTCACGTGACGCGGCTTTCAGGTCGCGATGCCTGCCTCGGTCCGCGCTGGACGCTTTGCCCTGCCAATCTGTCCCGCATGATCGGCAACCGCGAAGCCACTGGTTCGGGTCATGGCTCCGTAATTTTGACTTGAAGTGGTCACCAAGTCTGGAACGATCAAGGCGCCGGTTCGGTAGCTCAGCGGTAGAGCGGCACCCTCATAAGGTGCGGGTCGCAGGATCGTGCCCTGCCCGAACCACCCTATTCCCGAGTTGTAACCGTCGGCCGGCTACGGAGTACTGCCGGCACCTTTTCCCTCTTCAACTCCAACCAATCCGCCACACGCGATCTGCCGGTGCCATCATGCAAATCCTCGCCCTTAACCTCGCCGGCCAGCCCTTTCGCTGGCTCGCCCCTGAAGAAGCGGTGACCTACCACGCCGTCTCCAAGGTGGCGTGGGCGGTGGGCGACCCGGTGCTGCTGTTTCGCGGTGGCACTCGCGACGACGGCAGCCGTTCGTGCATCGAAAGCGCGCCGATCATCGCGGTGGCGGGGTCGGCGGCGATGAGCCGCAAGCTGCGCGAAGCGATTCCACTGGGCGACCGCAACGACCTCCTGTTCCGGCGCGACCGTCATGTTTGCGCCTACTGCGGCGGCGATTTTCGGCGCGGCGGGCTGACGCGCGACCATGTGCTGGCGCAGTCGCGCGGCGGCCGCGACATCTGGACCAACGTGGTCTCGGCCTGCCGCCACTGCAACGAGCGCAAGGCGGCGCGCACGCCGGAAGAAGCGCGCATGCCGCTGAAGTATGTGCCGTACGCGCCGTGCCGCTACGAGCACTTCATCCTGTCGGGCCGCAACATCCTGGCAGATCAGATGGAGTACCTGGCGGCAAAATTGCCGAAGCACAGCCGCTGGCTGGCTTAGACCGGGCCGGCGGGCGCGGATGTGGCTCCCGCCGTGACCGCCGCTATCGTCGCCAGCGTAGTTGCCGCCCGGCGCGGCGCGCAGAGCTTCACCTTCGCCACGCGCAGCGAGACTAATCTCTTTATACGGCCGAACGTTCGAGTAGTCCGCAGTCATGCGCCGCATGCCGCGCGAAATGCAAAACAGCCGCAGTGCAGGCCGCGCGTGGCTACGGCAACTCGATCGTCAGCGGAAACGCCGGCAGCACGCGCGATGCTCCCAGTATCCCGGCCGCGTCGAGAAAACGCATGCGCCCTTCGTTGTCGCAGATCCAGACTTCAAGCGCACCTGCTTCAAAGTACAAGGAGATTTTCTCTTCGATTTCGTCGGGGTCATTGGAAGGCGAAAGCACTTCGACGCACACTTCCGGCGCGGTCTCGAAAATTTCCGCCGCGAGAGCCGCGCGGGCTTGGGCGATGCTGGCCCAGGTCACGTCGGGCACCTTGACCCCTGCAGAAGTGATCACGGCACTCTCGGTCATCGCCTGACCGGCAATGCCTTGCCGCTCCGCGCTGGTGTGCAGCAGGCGCGAGATGTTGGCCTGGAAAATTGAATGGCGCGATTTCGCCGGGATCAATACCAGCTGTCCATAGCGGGTGGTCTCGATTTTGTATGGCAGGCGCGCGACCACCGGGTCTTCGCACAAGTTACGCCACAGCGCCGCCATCGCAGCTTTGGACTGCGGCTCGGCAATCAGATCGGGGAGACGTGAACCCATGCGGCACCTCGGCAGGAGTGCTGGAATTATTGCACGGCCTGCGCTGCCTTGCCAGAAATGCGCCGACGGCAACGGCACCGGCCGCTCGCAGGCGGCGCAATTCCCAAAGCAAAACGAAGCGGATCCGACTGCGCTATCATTTGCCAATATCGAGAAATATGGGTACCCATATGAAAACGACAATTGAAATATCCGACAGCCTGTTCATCGAGGCCAAACGCCGCGCCGCGAAGAA
>JAYVST010000582.1:0-1682 GCA_043775255.1 Burkholderiales bacterium | reverse complement strand
GCATGATTTTGCGCGCGAAGATGATGTCCACCGCGTCCTGCCCGATGCCGGCCAGTTCGACGCTGCGCGTGGTCATCTCGCGCAATTCGCCGTAGCGGCCGATGCGGGCGTCGAGTTGCGGGCGAGTGAGGTTGACGATGGCGGGCATGGCGGTCTCTCAAGGTTGATCGTTGGTGCGCTTAGATCGAGGCGTCCGGGCGCTACGGTTGCGACTACGCCCGTAGCGCCGGAATCGGCGGAAAGATTACTACGGCTGCGCCGGCAGCGGCCGGCAGCGAGTCGGACGCGACACGGATGCGAGTCGGGCGCAACTAGGACACGACACAGGCACGACACAAACGCGCCGCTATAGCAACCAGCGTTGCGCGGGCCGCAATGGCTTTGCCATGAAGCGCGACGATCGTCGGGAGTCATGTTCGTCGAGAGGCATTGCACAAACCCGTGCGATGGTGAATCATGCGGCTTGCAACCCCTGCCACCAAACGCAGGCATCCTGCCGCGTCACTTACACATGCACCCCAACGAGGAGCCGGTCATGCAAGCCAAGCGCTATTTCGTCAGCGAAGCCGAAGTCACCCCTTACACCCCGGCCAACCATGAAGGCACGGTCAACCGTCGCCTGATCGGCCCTGAGACGGTGGGCGCCGGGAACATCGAGCTGCTGTTAGGCGTGCTGACCGGTGAAGGCAGCGGCGCCCTGCCGCACTTGCACCCCGGCATCGAACAGGTGTGCTACGTGCTGCAGGGCCGCGCACGCGCCGAGGTCGATGGCCAGGTACGCGAACTCGGGCCGGGCGACGCCTGCTTCTTTCCGGCCAACATGATCCACACCTTCACCAAGACCAGCGCAGAGTCCGTGCGCGTGCTGGTGATGTATTCGCCGCCTTACGGCGAATCGAAAGACAAGGCGGTCGCGCAGTGAACGGGACGCGGCGCAACGATCAGGCACGCCACCAGTCGCGCCAGGCGGCAGCGCCATTCCGGCGCAAACTGGAAGGTGGTGAATGCGGCCTCGGAACATTCATTTTCTCGCCCGACCCGTCGCACACCGAAATCGTCGCTGCCGCGGGCTTCGATCTGGCGGTGATCGACATGGAGCATGCGGCCCTCGGCATCGGCGACGTGGTCAATCATGTGCGCGCGGCCGACGCTGCCGGGGTTTCGTGCTGGGTGCGCGTGGGCCATCCGCAGGCACACGAGATCGGCCGCCTGCTCGACTGCGGCGTGCAGGGCGTGATGCTGCCCCATCTGGGCCTGGACATGCCGGCCACGCGGGCCGCGCTGGACGCGTTCCGCTATGCGCCGCAGGGAACCCGCGGCACCTGCACCGGCGTGCGCAGTCTGGCGCACGGCCTGGGCAATTTCGCCGAATACGCCGCGGCGTCCAACCGCGAAGCGATGGCTGTAGGCCTGGTGGAGGACGCGGCCGTGGTCGAGAACATCGAAGCCGTTCTGGCCGAATGCCGTCTCGACGCGGTGGTGCCGGGCGGCCCGGGTGATCTGGCCACCTCGCTTGGCCTGCACGGGCAGGGCAATCACCCGCGGGTTCAGGCCGCGGTGCGGCGGGTTGTCGAGGCCGCCAAGGCGGTGCCGGGCCTGAAGGTCGGGGTCTACCTCACCGACGCGGAGTCGGCCGCGCAATGGACCGACATGGGGGTCGACTTTTTCCTCTGCTCGATCGA
>JAYVST010000581.1:0-1578 GCA_043775255.1 Burkholderiales bacterium | reverse complement strand
AACAACTCTGCCGCCGCCGCAGCGGCGCCGAAGCAGCCGATGGTGCCGGTGTTGTGGAAGTACTTGTAGTGCTCGCGCCCCATGGCCGCGCCGATGCGGGTAGAGATTTCGTAACCGACAATCACCGCGCGCAGCAACGCCGCGCCGTCGAGATTGCGCGCCTGCGCCAGCGCCAGCGCGGCGGCGATGGTGGGCGCACCCGGATGGTAGATGCCGTCACGATAGATGTCGTCCACCTCCGCGGTGTGGGCGGCGCTGCCGTTGATCAGCGCGGCCAGGCGCGCCGGCGCGGCGCGCCCGAGAGCTAAGCGCGCGCCGCCCCCGCCGAACTCCTCGGCCAGGCCTTTTTCGAGCAGCGTGGCCGGCGCCACTACCGCACCCGGCAACAGCGCGGCAAACCAGTCGATGACGGCGCGCTTGGCGTGGTGCAGCACCTCCGCGTCGATGGCGCCGGACCGATAGTCCTGCGCAAAGGCGGCGTAGTGTTCGACGATATGCATGGTGCGCTTATCCGCTGAATCGTGGTCAGTCGGCACGGGCGCCGGAAGCCTTGACCAGCCTTGCCCATTTGACGGTCTCCGCGCGCATGTGGGCGGCGAATTCGTCGGGTGTGGAGCCGACCGGGTCGGCGCCCTGCGCGACAAAACGCTCGCGCATTTCCGGCGCCTTGAGAATGCGCGCGATGTCGCCGGATATTTTCAGCGCGATCTCGCGCGGCAGCGCGGCCGGCCCGGCCAGGCCGAACCAGGACGAGGCATCGAAACCCGGCACGCCCGATTCTGCCACCGTGGGTACGTCCGGCACCCCGGCCGAACGCTTCAGGCTGGTCACCGCGATGGCGCGCAGCTTGCCTGCGCGCACATGCTGTATCGCCGAGGGAATGGTGGCGAACATGAAATGCAACGATTCGCCCGCGAGCACGTCGTTCAACGCCACGGCGCCCTTGTAGGGCACATGGGTGATATCGACGCCGGTCTGGTGGCGCAGCAGTTCGCCCGCCAGATGCGAGGTGGTGCCGCTGCCGGTGGAACCGTAGAAATACTTGCCCGGGCTCGCCTTGATAAGGCTCATGAACTCGGCGAAATTCGCCACCGGCATCGCCTTCGGGTTGAACACCAGCATGTTGGGCACGTCGGCTACCAGCGCGACCGGGGTCAGGTCCTTGAGGTTGTCGTAGGGCATGTTGCGGTACAGGCTGGCGTTGACCGCCAGCGGGCCGACCGAACCCATCACCAGGGTGTATCCGTCCGGCCTGGACTTGGCCACCAGGTCGGCGCCGATGTTGCCGCCTGCGCCGGTGCGGTTCTCGACCACGATCGGCTGGCCCCATAGCCGCGTGAGTTCCGGCGCCAGGGTGCGAGTGATGATGTCGGTGGTGCCGCCGGCGGAAAAGCCGATGATGATGCGGACCTCGCGGGTCGGCCAGGCGCTTTGGGCGACGGCATGGTGCGAAACCAATGCCAGGAGAAGAAGGAGGAGGAGCGGGATGCGCATGATGGTGGCAGCCCACGCGACGAACGCATGCGAATCAGGCGCTTCGCAAACCGGGGCAGTGCCTATAATTCTAGGCGATGCCCT
>JAYVST010000580.1:0-7008 GCA_043775255.1 Burkholderiales bacterium | reverse complement strand
CGCGAGACCCCCATTTTTCTGCAGCAGGGCGGTGGATTGGATGCGCTGATTCAATCGATCATCATGCAACCGCCACCGATGATTTTTCGATAGCGTGGCGTTTTCGGTTCAAATCTGTTGTCGGGCGCGTCGAGTCTCGGCAATTGGTATTGGCCAATTTCCTGATTCGCCGGGATGGTGTGGAGTAGCCGTCGGCCTGCCTTCTGCCGTATTCCGCAGTCTGTTTCGATTTGCGCAGCCCGCATGCGTCGAAGAAAAAAACAAGTTGAAGTACGTCCGCGCCTGACGCCGCTCGATGCAGACGGTTCGCCATCGTGTGCCCCTCAATTTGGACAAACCGAACTCTTGGGCGCGCCGACGTGTCACGCACAGTCGCCTTGATATGGCGGCTTGGCGCGTACTTGCCGTCTTTCTCCAAAAACACCGGCTAGCCTGCAAGGCATGAGCGCTGCCGCAGTGAAGGCCAATCCCTGAGCCAGCAGCATTCGTGATCGAACTCGGGGAGTTCAGCGACTTGTGCGCCTGGAACCCCGAGCAGGAAACGGCGGGCGCTTCCGGGTGGCACAGCTTTATCCGCCAATCCCCGAAAATGCGTCTGCGGAGTTGCGGCCAAATGCTGAACTTCGTCAACCGGATTACGTGATCCATATAGCCGCGAAACCCGGATACTGTCGGCCCAGGCATCAATGTCCAGTGGCGCGGCAATCGTTACCAGACACTTCACATCGTCGCGCCTGGCGGCAACCAACGCTGCCATCACGCCACCGCCGGAGTATCCGACCAGGCTGATATCTTTGGCACGCGACGCTCGCTTGAGGTTGTCAATCGCGATCATGGTCGCTGCTACCGCATCTTCCCGAAAGCGACCGTTTGTCCAGTAGGCCACGTCGCAGTTGGCACGCTCCGCGTCAGTCAGATACTGGCAAAGCCTGGACAAGTAGCCAACCGAAAGAGAAGGATCCAACGCTGCAAGTCCGACCACAAGTGGCTTGACCGGCGAGGGGTCCGCAGGCGGGGTATCGGGCCAAGGCCATGGCGCGCCATCGCTCTCGATATAGATCGTCAGCCGCTGCATCGCGGCCACCGCAGGGCTCCGCAAAAACGCCTTCAAGCGAGCGTCGGGCAGGCCAACAGCCATCATCCTCGCCGAACCGGCGATCTCGTGCAACCGTTCGGCCGGAGATTGAACCAGCGCACAGCCAGTCGCAAAGAAAATCGCCCAACCGGCGAATATCCGGTTGGGCGATCTGCACAGCGATTGCCGGAGCCACATCCCGGCGTGACCGGCTGGCCTCTTCTAGAACCTCAAGCCAAGATTGAACAGCACTTGATTGTTCTTGACCTGCGAGCGGCTTTGTTCCGAGGAGTACTGGATCCCGCCGTACAGCGCCCCGCCCGAGGAGAAGCGCAATCCAATCGTAGGTGTCCAGGCATCCCGGTCGTTCGCCGCCGTTTGGCCGGCAACCGGTTGTTGATCCGGACGGCGAATGTCGTAGATATAGGTCAGCCCGACGTAAGGTGTCACGTTGCCCATCCGATACCCGGCCTGGCCACCAAGACGCAGTTGCTGTACATCAACCGACCCGCCTTGAACGAAAGTTCCATTCGACAGGGTATACGCGCCCAACTTGTCTGAAACGGTGAGGAGCGCGCCGCGGCCAGACAACTGCCAGTTGCCGACAGTCTCGCGATAAGTAAGCCCAATGCTGCCGATCGTACGGTCGGACTTAATTGAAGCGTTCACTCCGGCAGCGCTCGCATCGACATTGGCACGACCAAACCCAAGCGTCGCATCAAGCGCCAGGTTGCGAGTCAAAGGAACGCCAAGGTATGGCGAAACCGTCCAACCGCTACCGGTCATCTTGCCACCGTTGAAGTTCAGCGCGATGTCAGAGCGATCTCCCGTAAAGGCCACGCCAACCACCATCCGGTTGTCAAGGGTGTAGTCAACGCCAACCGTGCCAGTGTTGATGCGCCCTGAACTCCGCAGGGGCTGGAACGAATACTCGACATTGTTTTGCGACAGAGCAAACCAACCATTCCAGCGGGCCCCGCCTGCGGCACCCGCTGCGCCAGTCTGCCCGCCAGACAAGGCGAATCGATTCACGCCAGGCGCCTGCGCGCCAGGACCAAACACCGCCCCACCCGCTGCAACGCTGGCCAAACCGCTAACCAAATTGGCCGTAGAGGTCCCGCCAACGGTGATTGCCGCCGCAAAGACGTTCTTGGTGGATGCCTCGCTCGCTCCAAGAGGATTTGAATTCGCGCCCCCCGAAGACTGCCCGAACGAAAGACCGGTTACGCCCAATGCCGCTACGCCAAATCCGATTTTGGCCGCAGCTGACAATTTGAAAGCATTCATGTCACCCCCGATTTTCAACAAACCATGATGTGCCAGCAATACTTGCCAGCCTTGCCAGCCTTGCCAGCCTTGCCAGACTTGCCAGACTTGCTTGCCAACCTTGGAACGAAACTACACTTTTCGCACTATTTTGCAAGATACAACAAAAACATGCTCCTACAAAGAAAAAGTTGACCGGTAACTCAGCGCATTTCGCTACTGTTGCTTTTTTGCCACTTTATCGACTAATTCCATGGCGTGGGATGGTAGCTTTTTCCGCGCTCGTTCCAAAACTGCACGCTCTTCATCCAAATGCCCGAACTTGCGCGCCATGAGAATGGTGTCGGCATAAGGTTCGGGTTCTTCCGGGATGATTGCTTCCATGGCGGCGAGGAGTTCATACCCTTCCGCGCTGAACCCCGCGTCGAACTTCAATTGCGCCCAATTGCGATAAATCATTGGCTGGGCCGGAAAAAGTGTCTTCGCCCTGCGAAACAAGTCGTTTGCCTCCCCTTCTGCATTGGCGCCGCCAACCGGATCAAACTCCCGAATCAGTCTCAACGCACGGACTTGCAGCACGTTCGCCAGGGAAAATAGCGGCCAAGGATTGGCGGGTTCGAGTCTTACGGCTTCGCGCCCATACGCTTCCGCCAAATTCACTTGTCTGACAAATTCGCCAAATCGCTCCGGTGCAATACCCCCTAGACTAAGTTCTGCTATGCCGGATTCCAGATGGCGATAAAGGGCCATGCGCCGATATTGCCATTCCGCCGGCTGATTCTCGACCGCTGAGGCAGCAAGTTGATAGGCAGTTGCCCTGTCCCGCACGACACTCCAGCCCGCACTTGTAGCCGAAATGTCCGCAAGTGTTGCCTGCCAGGCGCCTTTAGCCGCGAGGCCGGTAAGAGCCACGCATACTGCGACTGTAGTGGCGCGTATGAACGTCAATCTCCCATTCAAGCCGTCACCAAAGCGCCGCCCACAAAGGCTCACGCAAATGCAGCTTGCGGCAATCACTACCGGGGCGAATGCAACTAGGATAGCCAATTTTTGCGCCACAGGCGACCCGAAATTCTCGTCAACATTGACGCGCAGAAGAAGCTGAAGCAATCCAAAACCGAACGGTACCCCCACCACGCGCGCCATGCGCCGCCATATTGCGCTTTTCGCGGCGCCAGTTTGGGGCAAAAGCAGATGAGTCAAAGCCACCAGACACAATGCGCCGACCGGGAGCAGACGCAAACTGACATTGGGGACCCAACCGATGGCCTTGTCAAACGCGATCACGGGCAAAAAACTCGCGCAAGCCGCAAGCAGCGCAAAGGAAATGCCCCAATCAACCAGATTGATTCTGACGTCAGGGCCTTTTGCATGCGACGCCGGCATCGGCACCTTGGAGGGCGACACCAGCGCCAGCAGCAGTGCTGCGCAAAAAAAAGAAATGACTCGTGATGTCAATAGCGGGATATTGACCTGCGCATCGATCCAAAAGACCAAGACGGAGGCACAGAGTCCGGCAGCTGAAATCCAATTTGACCGGCTTTCCTCGGCATACGTAGTGTCCTCCCTCTGACCTGCCAAGCGCCACGCGGATACGCCAAAAAACAACAACCAGCCGCCAGCAATACCAAGGCAACCAGCGGGTAAAACCGCTTGCGGAAGCCCAACGGCAGCAGCAGCGACGCCGCAGACAAGCGCGACGCCGCCCGTCAAAAGAAGGAAAAACGGCAGGGAAACGCGCAACGCGGAAGAAAAAAAATAACGCCCTGCGGCGAATACAAGCGCATTGAAGAACAGCAGATAGGCGGCCCAGGCCAAAGCGCCGAAATTCAGTCCGACGTCAAGCGAATCCGCATGGAGTTTGTCGAAGATAACCGTGGTCCGAAAATCTTCGGACCGAAGCACCGACGGCGGAATATGCGGATAGTAGGAAAAAAAAGCCGATTCCGGTCCATACCCGAAGAGTTGCCTCGCAATCGGCGACGCGGCGAACGCCTCGGTGCCGGCTTGCCAAATACCGAGACGCGCAGTCACGCTGCGCGAAGCCAGGCTGGTCGAGAGTCCGGCGTCCGGACCGACATCGAACACAAAACGGCTTACAAACGGCACCGATTGCGCCCACGGATGCACGCCGGCAACAACGTTGATGACGAGCAGAAAAGCCAGACCGGCAAATACAGCCGCACCAATCCCCAGAAGCCAGCCTCGCTTGCGTGATGTCGCGGCCGCCAGTAAACCCAAAAATGTTGCGCCCGCAAACATCGCCAAGAGCGGGCCGCGCGACTGCGTCACCCACAGACCAGCCGCCTGGAAGCCAAGCACTGCGTACCAGCCAAGCGATTGCCGGGCCCCCGCTTTAACTAGCCAGATGCGTGCCAGCGTCAGTGGAATCAGAGCGGCGAGATACTCTGCCAGCTGGATTGGATTGCCCTGCGTCCCCATGGCGCGCGACGCATCACGCCCTGCGACTACATAAAAATCCAACCCGAAACTTTGCTGCAGGGCATAGCTTGCCGGTACGACCGAAGCGAGCAGCATGGCATCGACCAGATGCTGCAGCTTGCCGTAGGTGTGCGCCCAAGCAAGAGCGGCGAAAAAGGCCGCGCCATACGTGAGCCACGAGACATAGCCCTCGACTCTGGCAAAACTGCCATGAAATGCCGTCCACGGCTGAGGTGAGAAAAGCGTGGACAAACCACCAAGCCCCAAGAAAACGAGCAGCGCCGACACTGCGAGCGTGGTCGGACCGCTGGCACACATCACCTGGCGCCATTGGTTGGTGAAAATCATCGCTGCCAGCGCCACGAAAGCCAGCGGGGCGCCGAGCATCAATTTGGGGATTTCATGCCCGCGATCCATCACCGCAGTCATCAGGATCGGGGTTGCAGTGACCAAGGCAACCAACGCCAGTCCGCCGAGACCTGAGCGCTGGAAATTCGACACGCCTTGCAGATGCATCGAGTTCACTTTCCTTCGCCCCGACCGCCGCGTCTGCGCAAAACCCACCACCGTGGGGCACGAAACCGCGCGATACGCGAATACCCAAATACGTATCCAACTGCGAACAAGACCGCCCCGATCATGAGGAACTCGCTATTTTTCCAAAACAACACGGCGGGCACTACGCAAGTCGATGTAAGCACCCAAAGGTAAGGGGATGTCAAGGAATTGCGTTGTGTCCGATGCGCGGACAGGTTTGTCCCTACCAGCCACCGAACCAGCCGCTTGTAAATGAGATGATGCAGATGTGCCACGTCAGGTACGCCTGGATGGATGCGCTTGAGGAACACGCGTCGGTAAATGGAAAAAAGTGTCTCGAAAATCGGATAGCAACAAACGAGAATCGGGAACCAGGGCGACACAGCGGGATTGCGCGCCACCAGCAAGACAAGCAATTCGGCGATCCAGAAGCCGACTAGATAGGCCCCGCCATCGCCCAGATAAATCAGTCCGCGCGGGAAATTCAACAGCATGAATCCGGCGATCGCGCCAATCGAAGTTAGTGCGGCAGCGAGTATCGCGACATCGCCCACCTTGAACGCGATATATGCGATGCCAAGGAGAATCAAGGTTGCGACACCACTCGCCAGACCATTGAAGCCGTCAATGATGTTAAATGCGTTGGTCAGCCCGGCGACCGCAAAACAGGTAAAAAAGACTGCGATCGCAGGGTAGCCGAGCATTGCATCGCCCCATGCAAGATCAGTTCTCAACACCCACGCATCGAGCAGAAGGCCGGCGACGGCCGCAGAAGCGAGCGATGCCGAAAAACGGATCCAGATTCGCAATCCCTGGATGAAGTCTTCGGTCAATCCGGCAACAAAAACAGGTAGCGAACTCGCCAGCAGCAACAAACCAAGGTGGGCGGCACCCGCTGCAAGCGGGCCGCTATCGAACAACCTGCTGACAAAGCTGATCCCAAGTCCTACCGCAATGCCGATCCCGCCCGAACGCGTCAGGCCGCGCAGATTGGGTTGCCTGATCCACGCCCTCCGCTGCGTTGCAAAGCGTCGATGCGACACCGGGTTGCCTAAATTGAGGCGGATGGCACACACGGTCACCAGGAATGAAACAACAAATGCGATGACTACAAACAGCACGGATTAACGTTTGCCTGGTTGAAATCTGAACTCACAACGCCCCCAATTTTCGAAACGATCCGGTCACCCGTAGCGCTGGATAATCTCTATGCGCAACATGCGGCGATGCAACCTGACCCTTCGACGGGAATTCTAGACCGACCGTCCAGCAAGCGCCCAAACCGTGGCATATTAACGTGCCCATATCGCGCCCGTTAACCGCACAGGCCCGCAACCTCAGGGTGAATATGTCCTGCTGCGGAATTTCTATGGATTCAACGATTTGAGGCATAGAGCTGGACGAGGAGGAGGAATGCCGGTATAAGTGACGGGATGGAAGCGGCGGAGTTCACCAGAGAAGCGCTGTCGGAGATCCGGGTACGGCCGGTGGAACGCGGCGAGGAAGCGCGTTACCAAGAGCAAATGGCGCAACACCACTACCTTGGGGCGCTGGCGAAGATTGGCGAGACGGCATGGTATGTCGCGACGTGGCGCGAGCAGTGGGTAGCGCAACTGAGTTTTTCAGCGGCAGCGCTGAAATGCGGAGTTCGTGATCGCTGGATCGGCTGGGACTTTCGCTCGCAGTAT
>JAYVST010000579.1:0-8353 GCA_043775255.1 Burkholderiales bacterium | reverse complement strand
TTTTTCGATGGACGAGGACGGGCGGGAATTCACCTTCACGACCTTGGGTCCCGGCGACTATTTCGGCGAAATGTCGCTTGATGGCGGGGTCCGCTCGGCGTCGGTGATCACGATGGATCCGTGTGAATGTGCGGTGTTGTCCAAGGACGATGTGCGGGCCCACATGCGAGCCGACCCGGATTTCGCTTTCGAGCTTCTCGTGACTGCGATCAGCCGGACGCGCGAGGCGACGCGGGTGGCGCGCGGCCTTGCGCTGGGCGGGGTTTACAGCCGGCTGGTGGCGTTTCTCGAACGCAATGCGCGCGCTCAGCCAAATGGCGAGCGGATGATTGAGGAAGTATTGACCCAGGCCGAGATCGCCAGCCGGATCGGATCTTCGCGCGAGATGGTGAGCCGGATTCTCAAAGACCTAGAACAGGGCAGTTACATCACTTTTCGAGAGCGACGGCTGATCATTCTCAAAAAATTGCCGGAGCGCTGGTAACGCGACAGATCAGCGCGGCCGGGCATTTCTGGGTTTTGGCGGCGGAGGAGGTACCGGAAGAGGCGCCAGCGGCGCGACCGGAGTTACGCCGCGGATTGCCAGCGCGGGCACCCGGTTTCCAAGAATGTCGTTTTGTGAAAATGCTATTCCACCGGCGGCGGCGGCGGCGACTGCAGTCAGCAGCCCGGCGCTGGCCGCCAGGCGCGCCGCCTGAGGCGAGGCCGCGCTGGTACCGTTGAGGCGCATCATTGAACCGGTGTGCGTTGCGGCAGCGAGCACGCCATGCAATGCGGGCGAATCCTCGCAGGGGGCCATCAGATTCGGGCCCGCGATTGCCAGGCAGGACGTCCCCACCGCCGTTTGACCGGCCGACACGTAGTTGGGAATGTAGCCGTCGCTGCGCCGGTAGCCGCCGACGGCCTTCGACCCGCCGGCGATGGCGCTTTGCGACGCCAATGAATTGAGGCTGCCTGCACGCCGGACATAGCTTGCCGGGAAGTCTGTTTCGTTTAGCCTACCCTTGGCGTCGAAACGCAGATCCTTGGGATCGTCGAAATAGGACTGCCGCCCATAGCGACGATAGCCGAAGGGCGTATCGTCGCGCTGGATCCAGGCGTCGATACAGATGCTGTTCTTGTCGTCCCCTTTGCCGGTACGGCGCAGCGTGACAGTCCAACGGCCGAAGGGTGCAAGTGCCGCCGCCGTCAAGCTTGCTGTCGGCGCAAGCGCGATTAGGATCATGGCACGTCCGGCGGGTAGCGCAGGTGGCGCCGGCTGCAGGAAGGTAATGGTGACCAACGCCGGGCCGGGCGCACCGGAGGTCCAGATCATGGTTTGCCCCGCACGCACCGCAGCCGAGGCTGGTCCGACCGGTGGCGTCAGAATGACTTCCAGCCCGCTGGCGACCGGATCTACGCCGGCCGGCAGCCACAGCTCGACAAAGCTGGGTGTCTCGTCGTCGGGCAGAAGGCGCCAATGCAGGTCGCGACTGGCGCCCATGGCCACTTCTGTGCGCGCGTGGGCGCGCGACAGGTAGTTGTTCCCCGCCGCGATGAAAAGCTGCAAGCGTCCGCCGAGGATGACCACGAGTTCATCTAAAGCCAACTCCAGCATCGAACTTCCGTCATGCGGGCCTGCGATCTCGCCCAGGCTCAGGTTGATGATGATCGAGACGTTCGGATTGAGGCGCAAGGCGCGATCGATGATGTGGCGCACGCCATCGAGTACATTGGCTGCCAGGGCAAGACCCGAGGTATCGGCCACGGTACTTGACGGCAATTGCACGCCGATGATCCCCGCAGCGCCCGCGGGAACCGGTGCGGGCTCGCCGCACAGCAAGTCCATGACCGCAGCCCCATGCGTCTCCCGGCGCCGGTTGCGCTTGTATTTGATCTGCTGGTAGAAGAGTTCTTCGTCGACCGTGCCACCGATCGTCGCGGCGACCAGCAGGTCGTTGAGGCGCGAGCGATCGACTTCATGCCCGTAGGGCACGACACCCGGCAGCGCGGGGCCGACGGCGCCGGCGGACTGGTCCCAGAACGACCACACCCTCGGCAAGCCGGCAGTGTCGCGATAACGCCCGTTCGCAATGGGCAATCCGTCATCGATGATGCCCACGAATATGTCGGGTACCTGCGTGACCAGTGGCGGACCGGCAGGAATCCCGCTTGTGTCGATGCCGCCCGCCGGCATGCCCGGCATGGGCTCGATCGAACGGGAAATCTCGCAACGCACGATAGCGGCAACGCGCGAGTCGCCGGCATTCAGTGCCCTAAAAAAATCCACTCTCGCTTGTGCAGTGAAAAAGCGCGTACCTGAGACGCCCGGCGCTGCTGCCGTATATAACGCCGGCACACTGGCGAGTAGACCTGCGCTGACCAATAGCGGCGCCAGGACCGCCACGTTCATGGCGGGATCGATCTCGATCACGACCGGCACGGTGGCTTGCGGCCCGCCGAAGCTGACGAAGTTCGAGCAATCGGCCCAGACCATGTAGGGATCGACCGGAATCCGCATCGCTGCCGGTCGCGGTGACCAGTTCACGCCGGACCAGGTGCCGGCGGGGTTCAGGGACCAAGGCATGGGGAATCCTTTTCCTTCACTTGTCGTATTCGGGCCAGAGTTGCGCGAGGACTACCATTCATTCAAGGCCAAGCCCAACAGCCAATTGAGTGGATCCGACTTCGCCGGAGCAATGCCGGCGAGCCGCACTGTGGTCAGGAAAGGCCCGCTGGCAGACAAGGCCGCGTTCAGTGGAATTTGCCACATGAAATCACCCGTCGGGGTGTAGAGCCTGCCATCGAATGTGCGCACCGTTGGATTCGGGGCGCCGGCAACACCGGCGCGGCACAAGAAATACTCCGCCAGCGACACGCCCAAAACGCGCCCCGCCGCAGAGTCGATCGGATAGTGCACGCCCGCGATGGTGCGGTTGACGGCGATGCGCGCGGCCTGATTCTGCAATTGTGTGCGCATCGCCGGACCGTTCGGCAGAATGTTCTCGAGGATATGCGCGATCATGAATGCTTCGGTGGCATGCCCGCTCGGCAGAGCGCCATGGCCAGGCGTTGAAATGATCGGCTGCACCTGCGGAGACAGTTCCATCGGTCGCGGCACGGCCAATGTGTGCTTGATGCGCATTTCGATCGCGGTGGCGAAGCGCAGCGCTGCGTCAAGCAGCTCGATCGTCTTGGTGTGACGGTTGGGTTGCAGGCCGACCACCGCGCCCCAAAACGCATAGGGCGAGCCCAACTGCGCCAGGATTTCCGCTGCGCGGTCTTCGCGCAACTCTGCGTACTCATCGACCAGAACCAGTTGCGCATAAAGGGCGGTTGTCGGAGGCGCGACTAGTTCCACCCACGGCTCAGGTACCAATCCCGCTACGATGGGAGCGGCGAAGCTAGTTGCTGCCGGTCCGGTCGGCGAGTAGAACACCTGAATGGAACGCGCGCCGGGTGGAGGGCTGAGCGAAGGGACGAAATGCAGGCCGGACAGCATTTCGGCGTCGTAAAGTACGGCGCGCACACCGACGTCCCATTTTTTCATTTGAGCCGGATCGGCAAGTACGGACGGGGCGTAGCGCGCGCCCAGCGGCGCGCCGACAATCCCGTCCCGATGGCGAATCAATGCGTCGGCAAACAGGGGGCTGAATGGCCCACCGGCGCCTGCCGCCCCCGCCGCCCCCGCCGCACCGGCTGCCCCCGCTGCGCCTGCCGCCCCGGCTGCTCCAGCCGCCCCTGCGGCACCCGCTGCCCCTGCCACCAGCGCCGCCCCTGCTGCCCCTGCCAACAAGCTCATGATTTTTCCTCGAAAAAGGTAGTGCGGTTGAATATCAGCTTTCAGGAATGCCGGCCTGTTTCAAGGCGTCGCCCCAACTGCGACCGGTATCGAACATGCCGCTCGGGTTGCGACGCAGGTATCCCGACACCGTCAGGTTTGGCTCGAACCGGCGCAACTCTGCGGCAGTGGCGCGCGCAGCCGCGAGGTCTCCGCTCAAGGCCTGCGCGATCGTCAGTGCGCGCAGTGTCGAGGTATGGGTCCGATTGGCCTTGAGGGAACGCTGCGCCAATTCGATGGCCCGGTCGAACTGAAGATTCGAAAGTGCGGCGGTCGCGGCCAGCGAGTCGTAGAAATACTTGAGAGGGTCGAGCGGCGAAAGCCGCATAGCCGCTTCGGTGTTTCCAACCGCGTCCGGACCACGCCCCTGGAACGCCTGCAGCGTACCCAGAAGCAGCAGGGCGAGGGAGTCGTTCGGGTTGACGTTGAGCGCTAAGCGATAGCGCTCTTCGGCGACATCGAACTGCTTTAGCAGGTTTGTATGGACCAGGCCGTCGATCGTCAGGGCCATGGAACAGTCGCTCTCGAGGTCGAGCGCGCGCTTGCTGTGATCCAAGGCGCGCATCGCTTCGTCGGTGGCATCGTTGGCCCATCCTTGTTGCACACGCAGCACGTGCCATTTGGCCATCCAGGCATGCGGTTCGGCCTGGCGCGGGTGGCGCGCGATCAGGGCTTCGAGTAGCACCCGCGAGCGTTCGAACCCGGCGTGGTCGAGCCGATGCATCAATCCCACCGCGCCCATGAACAAGGCGTAGCTCTCCAGATTGGGCAGGGGTTGCTTGAAGGAACGACGCAGTTCGCTGGCGGAAATGCTCGTTGCGATCGTTGCGGCAAGCTCGACGATGAATGCATTGCCGCTGGAGAAAAGCTCGCCTAAGGTGGTCGACACGGTATCGGCCCAGATGACGCTGCCGTCGCGAGCCTCGGTGAGTTCGAGGAAAAGCCGTAACCCTTGTCCAACCTCGAAGTACGAGCCCGAAAGAATGTACTGGGCGCCCAGATAGGCACCGATTTCGCCGCCGGAGAGCTTGCGTCCACGCAGCACGCTGGTCGAAAGCCGCGAGATGACATGCAGTCCGGTCGTGCGCGACAAGGCGGCAATCAATTCATCGGCGAAGGCTTCGCCGACCACTGCATGCGCCGGGTCTGTCATGCGCGACAACGCAGGAATGACGGCGATCGCCGGGCGCAAGTCGAATGCCTTTCCGCCGTTGTTGTCTATGACGGGGCGCGGGCCGATCGGCCCCACGCGGTAAGCGCGCACCGGTTGGGCGACGTTTTTGAAATAGCAATTGCCCAGGTCTTCGATATCGGCGTCGACTTGGTCGGCAAGTTCATCGCGTACCGCAGGCGACACGACCGTTTCGCCGGGGCCGGCCAAGGCCATCAAGCGGGCGGAGAGATTGACATTGCTGCCGTAGATGTCGAGGTCGTCCTCGAGCATCGATCCGAGATGGATGCCGATGCGCAGGCGCAGCGCGCTTGCCTCGTCGCGATCGGCATTGCCTTCGGCAGCGTAGGAGTGGATCGCAAACGCCGCCCGTGCAGCGTCGGCGCAGGTCGGGAACACGGCGATGGCGCCGTCGCCGGTGTGCTTCACGACGCGGCCGCCGTTCGCGCCGATCGCCGCCGTGCGGGAACGATCGAAGATGTGGCGCCAGCGCTGAATTGTCTCGCTCTCATGTTGCTCCATCAGACGCACCGAATCGACCACATCGGCCACCAGGATTGCCCCGGTCGCGCTGCGTGGCACGTCTGAACCGAATGATTCCTCCGGCAACATGCTAGCGAGTTTCTTGTTCTTGTACCTCGCCATTATTGATGAAATCGACTGGGCTGACCAGTTGCTGCGGACGGCGGCAGCTCTCAGGCACACCGCAAGCTCGGGGAGCATCATGACATCGTCATGTGAATTGGACACACTTTGCCTGTGTCGCCTTCACGTGCGATCGCCGAGGTCGGTGCGTACGCTCTGCACATCGTCAATTTTCCGGGAGGGGAAAAAATGGATCGCATCGATGCAGGTCGTGAAACGCAACCCGACATCGCAGGTCATCCCGCCGGCGCCGGCCGCGCGGAATTTTCATGGCGCCGCGCCCCGGAGCAGGCGCACGCCTTGCTCGGCAACTTGCCCTTGGTAGCGCTGCTCGACGAGTTGTCGTTCGGCGTGGCGGTGGTCGACGTCGATGCTCGGCTGGCGCACGCAAGCCGGGCCGCGCGCATGCAGTTGCAGGCGCAGCGTGGCTTGCGCATCCAGGCCGGCAGGATCGAGGCCGAAACCGTCGCCGACGAACCGGCCCTGTCGCGCGCCCTTGCGGCGGCGGTCGCGGGCCGACGCAGCTATCTTGCGGTCGGACGGGCGAGCCATCGCATGGATGTGGCGATCCTGCCCTTGGACCCGATTCAGACCGGAGGCGAGGCGTTTGTTGTGCTGGTGTTTGAAAAAGCGGCAGGCAGCGGCGGGTTGGGCCTGTACTTCTTTGCCCAGGCCTACGGACTTACGCGTACCGAGCAGTCGGTGCTGGCGGAATTGGGCGACGGCGTCAGCGTGGTGGATGCCGCGCGTCAACTCGGCTCCAGCGTGCATACCGTACGCACGCACGTGCGCAATATCCTTGGCAAGACCGGCCAGCCCAATCTGCGCGGACTGACGCGACGCATCGGCATGTTGCCGCCAGTCGGCGCGCGCTTCGCCATCGCCCACACGTGCGGCGAAGCGCTCGCTGGCGGCGAGACCGCGTCCGCGGCGCCAATGGGTCCGATGCGCGTTCCACCGAGGCGTCCGGCCGGCGCCGCATGCGCTCTGGCGGTGTAATTTAAGCGGTCGGTGAACGCGATGTTGATGACAATCGACAAAAGCGCCGGTCGAGGGCAAGGCATCGACGACGATCCGGTCCCCTCGCCGCAGGTGGGGGGGCGTCGGCACCTCGAACTTGTGGGTGGATTGCGTGAAAGCCGCGTCGGTTTGAACCGGCGCGCCATCGACCTGTCGGCCATGCTGCACGAGGTGGCGAGCGAAACCTGCGTATTGGACGCCGCGCGCAAGGTCGAATGGGCGATCGCGCCCGACATCAAGGTCTTTGCAGACGCGGCGCATATGCGCCGGTTGTTGCAGGTCTTGCTCGGCAACGCGTTCCGGTTTTCAGGCGATGGACGGTCGGCGCGCGTTGAGGTGGGGTTCAGGCGGCGCGAGGCCGGCCGCATCGAGATATTCGTCAACGACAACGGCGCGGCGTTCGACATGCAGGACGGCGATCGACCGTTCAACCCGATGCGCTACCCGTGCGTCGGGGATTCAATCGAAGCCGAGGACACAAGGCTGCCTGGCGTGCGGCGCATTGTCGAGATGCACGACGGTTCGATCAGGGCGGAAAGCGGCGACGGTGCCGGCGCGACCATTGTGTTTTCTTTGCCCGACTGGAGCATCGATGCGTTGAGTGCAATGTCGTCATTGAGCGATCGCAGAAAAACGGAGCGCGAAGTGTCGACGCATCGTGTTCGCATGTGTGGAGAGTCCGTCGCCGCATTGGTGGAGGGGGATGGCAGTAGGGGTGTCAACCAACCCGGTTCCGTCTCTGGCGCGGTGTCAAACGCCGCACGGGTCGCGCGTCTGCGTGCGGAAGTGGAGCAATTCCGATTTCCCGGCCGACCCGTGCTGTTTTTTTTGATCGCTCTGGCGGGTGTCGCAGCGTTGGTATACGGCCGTTGAGGGAGTCCGGGTAGGGGGGCGTTACTTTTTCGCGACCCGGCAGGACCTTGGGTTTGCTCCCCGAGCGTCGATGGAGTCGCACGACCGTGCGGGCGGACCGAGCCACCGGCGGCCGGCGCTGGACTTGCGCTATTTCTCCGGGTCGCCCGAATGACCTGCGCGCCCGGCCTGGCACCTCGGTGCTGCGCATGTCTCAAGCCGACATTTTCGCAATGCGGCCCGCGATGCTTGGATACTTTGGCATCGCGCGACCCTTGCCATTCTTGTAATCTGTCGGCTGGCGCTGCGGTTGTTCCCGTGAATGCGGCCCGGACTTTCGGTTTTCCTGCTTGACCATCAGTTCCATCTGGTGCGTTTGCGCATGGGTCCAGGGCTGAGGCGTTTCCAGAAGGAGTGGATGTGTCACCTGGTTTTAGAGATGCGGCGCAGTCGTGTGCGATATCCCTGCGGGCGATGCCGGGCCGGGCATGGGTTGAAATCGACCGGCGCCGATCGTCGCGACGTGCGTGTTGTCGCGCCAGGAGCCGCAAATGAAAATGTGCGTGGTCGGCGCCGGCGCCATCGGCGGCTTGCTTGCGGCCCGTCTGGCGCACGCGGGCTTTGCCACCAGCCTGATCGCGCGTGGGGCGCATCTGGCGGCGATCCGCGCGCACGGCCTGACGCTCAAGTCGGCCAATGGCGACGTCAACGTTGCGATCACGGCCGAGGAGGACCCCGCCGCCCTCGCCGCCAAGGTTGGCCAGCAGGAAGTGGTCTTCATCGCGCTCAAGGCGCACCAGATTCCGGCGATGCTGCCGAAGTTGCGGCCGCTGATCGAGCCCGAG
>JAYVST010000578.1:0-4817 GCA_043775255.1 Burkholderiales bacterium | reverse complement strand
TCCTCCGTCGCCCAACGCCTGGACGGCCATCGCGGTTCGGTCATGCTGTTGCTTGAGGAGATGTTCGGCGTGCATCTGGCCGAAATGCGCCAGGTGATCGAAGCGACCCACCTGCGTGCGGGTGAAGCCAGACTCCTCTGCGCCAAACCGCGCGAGGCGGCGCTGGTCACGCGGCGCTGGCATCTGGGCGAAGGCGGTCGCCTGCTGATTGCCTCGGTCAGCCTGTATCCGCATCGCCGCTACTCCTATGCGCTGCGCATGCGCCGCCAGAGCGCGGATTCCCGTTCCTCAACCTGACCTCAAAACCCATGCTCGATCTCAACCTGGCACGCAGTCTTCTTTTCACGCCCGGCAGCCGCCCCGAACGTTTCGCCAAGGCCGCCGCCACCAATGCCGATGGCGTCATCATCGATCTTGAAGACGCGGTCGGCCCGGCCGACAAGGCCGGCGCACGCGTCGCGGTGATGGAATGGCTCAAGCAGCGTGAAGGCGTCACGCGCGCCGGTTTTCTGGTGTGCCTGCGCATCAACTCGGTGTTCAACGATTTCGGTCTGCGCGACTTGGTCGCCTTAGTCGAGCTCGCCCGACAAGGCGTCGTGCCCGATGCCTTGCTCGTGCCCAAGGTCGAATCGGCGGTCGAAGTCGAACTGGTGGCACGTCACCTGCGCGCTACCGGCAGCGTCGGCGCAGAGGTTGCGCTGGTGGCCCTGATCGAATCCGCAGTCGGGCTGGAGGAGGCCCCCCGCATCGCGCGCGCCACGCCGATGCTGCGCGCGCTCGGCTTCGGCGGCGCCGACCTGGCTGCCGACCTGCGCGCGAGCTTCGCCTGGGAGCCGCTCTTGGCGGGGCGTGGCCGCGTCGTGCAGGCGGCTTCCATGGCCGGCCTTGGGCTCTTCGACGTGCCCTACCTCGACATCAACGACGATGTCGCCCTCACGGCCGAATGCGAGCGGGTGCGCGCCATGGGCTTTTCCGGCAAGCTGGCCATCCACCCGCGCCAGGTCGATTTTATCAACGCCGCCTTCACCCCCAGCGCCGCCGAGGTCGAGTTCGCGCACGGCGTGGCGGCGGCCTACGACGCCGCCGCCGGCGGGGTCTGCACCTACAAGGGCAAGATGATCGACGAACCCGTGATGCTGTCGGCGCGCCGCACCCTGGCGCGCGCCGCCTTGACATGACCCATCTCGCAAACCCATAGGAAAGCACATGAGCCTCTACGCCTACACCCGCCTCGCAGAGAACCGCTATCGCGAGCGCTTTGGTCTCGACTTCGAAGATTTCAAGGTCGGGCAGAAATTCCGCCATCGCCCCGGCGTGACCCTGTCGCAGCAGGACAACGTCGACGAGGCGCTCGACACCGTCAACGCGGCGATGATCCACTACGACGCCAAGTACGCGGCGCAGACCGCCTGGAAGCGCGAGCTGATGGTCTCCACCGTCACCTTGCAACGCCTGATCGGCATATCCTCCAAGACCTTCGGCAGAAAGCATGTGTTGAAGGGCTTTTCCGAAATCGCCATGACCAGTCCGATCTTCGGTGGCGACACCATTTATGCCGAGTCGGAAATCACCGCCGTCAACCCCGGGCCGGACCAGAACCACGGCGAGGTCACGGTGATCTGCCGCGGCACCAACCAGGACGGCCGCGAGTTTGCGCGCGTCACCTACCGCGCTCTGGTGTGGCGCCGCGGCCACCATCCGGAAAACCGCAGCGCCGACTATGTGGCCGGCACCCCGGTGGAGGAACCGCGCTTCCTCGCGCATCGCACCGAGCCCGATGGCGCGCTGGTCGAGCAGGTCGGCCTGTTCTTCGAAGACTGCCGGGCCGACGAAACCTTCGTGCACTGGCCGCGCCGCAGCATGCTGCGCGACGAAGGCATGGAGCATGCCTGGCGCTCGCTGGAACTCAACCCGCAGTATCACGACCTCGAATGGATCCGTGAGCATGGCGGCGGCGTGTTCCGCTTCACCGAGCCCTGGATCATCGGCGTGGCCACCGCCATGACTACCCGCACCTTCGGCCGCGTGGTCGCCAACCTCGGCTGGACCGACGTCGAGTTCGGCGCCGAAGTCGCGGTGGGGGACACGCTGGAATCGGAATCGACCATTTTCGACAAACGCCTGTCGAAGTCGCGTCCCAACGAGGGCATTCTGGGGGTCGAGACCCGCGCCTACAACCAGAAGCGCGAACTGGTCATGAGCTATCGGCGCCGCCTCTTGGTCTACAAGCGCGACGCACAGACGCCTTACGCGGCGGCGGGATACTGACCTGGTGCAGAGGCGCTTCGGCGCCTGCTAGTCGCTTGCCGGGACGCCGCGGCTCACCACTTGTTGCGCAACTCCCGCAGTTTGACGAACACGGTTTTCGCATCCGGTGCCGCCGGCAGGTCGGGAAACGCCTCGCGCAGCCGGGCGATCACGCTGCCGCTTGCCAGCCGGAAGAAGGTGTTGAACTTCTTCTCTTCGCCCAACGTGGTGACAATCGAAGTGGCCGGGTCGTGGCCGGTCACCTTGGGCAGCAGGTCCTGCGCGGTGGCGTTGTCCGGTTCGCGATTGAGGGTGAACTTGAGGTTGTTCTCGATGTAGTCGTGGCCGGGATAGATGCGGGTACTGTCGGGCAGCTGGTCCAGCTGTTCCGCGAAGGTCGCATACATGTCGTCCACGCTGCCGCCGTTGTGGCAGTTGCCGGCGCCGGCGTTGAACAGGGTGTCGCCGGAAAACAGCGCCGGTTCGTCCGTGTGCGATTTCAGGCAGATGTGGCACATGGTGTGGCCGGGGGTGTCCATGCATTCGAGTTCGACCCGTTTGCCGACCTTGATGATGTCGCCGGCCTTCACGCCGCGATGCAGGTTGGCGATCTTGCCCACCGCGCGGTAGTGGGCGATGACCTTGGCGCCGGTGGCGGCGACCACGGCGTCGTTGCCGCCGATGTGGTCGTGGTGCTCGTGCGTGTTGAGGATTTGCGTGATCTGCCAGCCTTTCGCTTTTGCCGCGGTCAGGCACTTTTCGTGGTCCAGCGGATCGATCGCCAGCGCTTCGCCGGAGTCCGGGCAGGCGATCAGGTAGTTGTAGTTGCGGTACGAATTGCCGGTCCAGATGCGTTCGACGATCATGCTGTTTCTCCCGGATGCGCAATTGGCGCGAGACCAAAGGCCCGATTGTAAGCACGAGCGCCGCTTCCGGCCGCAGCGCACGCTTTGCGGGTGCGATTCAAACTGATGTGTGGATGCGCTCAAGTGGCACGTGCTTCGGATTGCATGCCCAGTAGCGACCCCAGCTCCAACGGTACGACACATCAGTTTGAATCGCACCCCGCTTTGCTGTGAGCGCGCGCTTTGCCGCGATATGCCGGATTTGTGGCCTAATCGATCATCACCAAAAACATGACAGCTTCGCCGGAGGCATGGGTTGTCATGAATTCGGTCGTTCGCAATAGTCGGGTCTTTGCATCGGAGGCGACATGCTCACTGTCCACCACCTCAACAACTCGCGCTCGCAGCGCGTCCTCTGGCTGCTCGAGGAGTTGGGCGTCCCGTACGAAATCCGCCGCTACCAACGCGACGCCAAGTCTATGTTGGCGCCCCCGGAGTTGAAGGCGGTGCACCCGCTGGGAAAATCGCCGGTGATCACCGAAGGCCGCGTGACGGTGGCGGAGTCGGGCGCGATTGTCGAATACCTGCTCGACACCCATGATGCGCAGCGTGCCCTGCGTGGCGCCGCCGGCACGCCAGAACGGCGCCGCTTCACCTACTGGCTGCACTATGCCGAAGGTTCCGCCATGCCGCCGTTGCTGCTGGCCCTGGTGTTCGGCAAGGTGGCGTCCGCGCCGATGCCGTTCTTCGCCCGGCCGGTGGCGCGTGGCATTGCGGCCGGGGCGATGAAATCCTTCATCACCCCGCAGATCGAGCTGCATCTGGACTACATGGAGGCCGAATTGGTTGCCTTTCCCTGGTTTGCCGGGCGCTCTTTCAGCGCCGCCGATGTGCAGATGAGCTTTCCGGTGGAAGCGGCGGCCGCGCACGGCATGCTCGCGGGGCGCCGCCCGCACCTGGCTGCGTTTCTGAAGAAAATCCAGGCACGGCCAGCCTATCGGCGCGCGCTGGCCGCAGGCGGTCCTTACGATTTGTCGGCTTGATCGTCCCCGCTGCCCGCCGGGTCCTTGACAACTGCGCGGCGTGCCCCCATGTGCCCGATAGACGGCGGCCGGTCGCCTAGCCGGTCGCCTATGTACGCGGGAGGATTGCTTTGGACTACAAGGACTATTACGCGATTTTGGGCGTGGCGCACGAGGCCAGTGCCGACGAGGTCAAAAAGGCCTTTCGCAAGCTGGCGCGCAAGTACCACCCCGACGTGTCCAAGGAGGCGGATGCGGAAAAGCGCATGCAGGAGATCAACGAGGCCAACGCCGTGCTTTCCGATCCGGAAAAGCGCGCTGCCTATGACCAGCTCGGGCGTGCCCACCGCGCCGGAGAGGCGTTCCATCCGCCGCCGGACTGGGACGCCGGCTTCGAGTTCTCGGGTGCGGGTGGGCCACACGCCGATGCGGGCGATTTCAGCGAATTCTTCTCCCAATTGTTCGGCCGCATGGGCCGCGAACCAGGCCGCGGCCGTGCCGGCCATGCGCGCGGCGAAGACCATCACGCGAAGGTGATGCTCGACATCGAGGATGCGTATCGCGGCGCTACCCGTCAGATCGGACTGCGTCTGCCGCAACTCGATGAAAGCGGCCACCTGACCCTCGCCACCCGCACGCTCCAGGTGCGCATACCCAAAGGCGTGCGCGAAGGCCAGATGATCCGGCTGGCCGGCCAGGGTGG
>JAYVST010000577.1:0-13278 GCA_043775255.1 Burkholderiales bacterium | reverse complement strand
TCGGCCACCACCAGTGCAACCTGGTCGCCGACATAGCGCACTTTGCCCTGCGCCAGCACCGGGTGCGGTGGCTCCTTCATCGGCGTGCCGTCCTTGTTGTTGATGCCCCAGCCGCACGGCAGGCCGCCGACCTTGGCTTCGGCCAGATCGGCCCCGGTGAATATCGCCACCACGCCGGGCGCCTTCAGCGCCGCATCGAGCTTGATCGACTTGATGCGCGCGTGCGCATGCGGCGAGCGCAGGAACACCCCGGCGGTCTGGCGCCGCAGGCTGATGTCGTCGGTGTACTGGCCGTTGCCGGTCAGGAAACGCTGGTCTTCGCGGCGCACCATCGATTTGCCGATGGGGCTCATGGACATGTCGGTCATCTGATTCTCCTTCAGGCGGCGGCAGCGGCTTGCCGCACCGCGCGCACGATGTTGTGATACCCGGTGCAGCGGCAGATGTTGCCTTCGAGCCCGGCACGGATTTCGGCTTCGCCGGCCTGCGGGTTGTCGGCCAGCAACTGGCAGGCCGACATCACCATGCCCGGAGTGCAGAAGCCGCATTGCAGGCCATGGCAGTCGCGGAACGCTTCCTGCATCGGATGCATTTTGCCGTCGCGACCGGGCGCCAAGCCCTCGATGGTGGTGATGGCCGCGCCATTGGCCTGGACCGCCAACATCGAGCAGGCCTTGACCGCCCGCCCGTTCAGGTGGATGGTGCAGGCGCCGCACTGGGCGGTGTCGCAGCCCACATGGGTGCCTGTCAATTGCAGGGTTTCGCGGATGAACTGGACCAACAGCGTGCGTGGGTCGATCGATGCCGACACCGGCTTGCCGTTGACCGTCATGCTGACGGAAGCGGTCATGGTCTACTCCTGTAGGTAGGTTGAAATAAAGTGGTGCGAACCCGGACCGGTGCGATGGAACTGCGGATGCGCCGGCGGCAACGTTGCGCTTTGCATGCCACCCGATGAGGATACGAGACCGGACCGCAGAGCGTCAACGATTGCCGCGCATCCGGCATGACATTTTTTCCGGTGCGCTGCAACATCGGGGCCGCTGCGGTTCGCAGTCCAGGCAAAACTCTTACAGCATGCCGGAGCGCTTGATCGCAAGGTAGCGATTGACCAGCGCCACCGGCAACTGGTTCGGCGTCACGTCGAGCACCTGGGTGCCGTTCTGTTGCGCGCGTCGCAGCGCGCGGTTGCGCTCTTCCCGATAGTCGACTGCCGCCGCATGGGTCAGCGCGTCGTCGAATCCGGCAATCGGTTTGGCGAGTGTTTCATCCAGCGAGGGCTCGCGCAGCGACGCCAGCATTACCAGATGGCGCGAACGCAGAAGCTTCAACGCCGGTCCAAGCTCGTCGTCGTCCTCGTCGCGCAGGTTGGTGAGAATGATCACCAGCGCGCGCCGTTTGAGGCGACGGGAGCAGTCCAGCGCCGCCTGGGTGTAGTCCGGCATCATCAGCCCGGGCTGGATGTCGTACAGGCCGGAAAGCAGCAAATTGACCGTGGCCCCCGACTTGCGCGGCGCCAGAAAGCGCGGCGCATCCGTGCCGAAAGTCATGTAGCCGACCGCATCTCCATGGCGCAGACTCACATAGCCCAGCAACAGGGCGGCGTTGAGCACGTGATCGAAGTGGCGCAGGTGGCGCACGTCGGTGTCGCTGGCGGCCATGCGCCGGCCGCAGTCGATCAGGAACACGATTTGCTGGTCGCGCTCGTCGCGATATTCGCGGGTGATCAGGCGGCGCATGCGCGAGGTGGCGTTCCAGTCGATCTGGCGCTGCGCGTCTCCTTCGCGGTACTCGCGCAACTGGTGGAAATCCATTCCTTCGCCGCGCCGCCTAAGCGTGAGAATGCCGATTTGCGAGAGCCGGTTGTCGGTGGCCAGGAGCGCATAGCGGGTCAGCGCTGCGAAATTCGGAAACACCCGCACCGGCGCGGGGTTCGCGCAACGCAAGCTGCGCTCCCACAGACCCAACGGTGAGCGGGTGCGCACGTCGCAGTGTGCGAAGCTGGCGTCGCCGCGCGCCAGCGGCGTGAAGCGATAGGCCAGACGCGCGCTTTTGCCTGCGTCCAAGGTGAGGGAAAGCGGCAGGCCTTGCGCCTCGCCTTGCGGTGGATGGTGGTCATGCAGCGTCAGGTGCACGCCGCGCCGGCCGCGATTGAAGACCGCCAGTAGCACTTCGCCCGCCACGCCGATCGAAAGCGATCCCGCGACCGTCCGCTCGACCGCGATGCCGGGATCGGAGCGCGCGAGCAGCCAGTCGGCCAACAGCATGACTGCGGCGGCGGCGCCGACGATGCGCCAGGGCAGGACCAGCTGCGGCCAGATGCCGGCGGCCACCCCGAAGAGGGCCCAGGCGAAGGCCAGCGCGAGGAGCGCGGGTGCGGGGCGCATGGGTCAGGAAAGGACGTGCCGCTAGCGGCGCGGCGCCGGCACCTGCTCCAGCAGGGCCTGTAGCAAGGCGTCGGCGTCGCGGCCTTCGATTTCCAGCTCCGGCGCCGGGCGCACGCGATGGCGCAGGGCCGGCAGGGCGACCAGCTTTATATCGTCGGGCGTCACAAAGTCGCGCCCGCCCATCAGCGCCTGGGCGCGCGCGGCGCGCACCAGCGCCAAGCCGCCGCGCGATCCGGCGCCGCTGGCGATGCCGGGGAATTCGCGCGTCTTGCGCACGATGCGCACGGCGTAGTCCACCACCTCTGGTTCGGTCCGCACCAGCGCCGCCATCTGTTGCAGCGACTGCACCGCCTGCGGCTTGACCAACGTGCGCACGGCGTCGACCATCAGTTTGTCGCCGGTCTTGCCGGTGGTGATTGCGTTGATCATCGCCACTTCATCGGCATGGGTCGGATAGCCGATGCGCACTTTGAGCAGAAAGCGGTCAAGCTGCGCCTCGGGCAGCGGATAGGTGCCTTCCTGCTCTACCGGGTTTTGCGTCGCCAGCACCATGAAGGGCGCCGGCAGCAGGTGCGAGACGCCGTCGATGGTGACCTGCGCTTCCTGCATCACCTCCAGCAGGGCCGCCTGGGTCTTGGCCGGCGCGCGGTTGATCTCGTCTGCCAGGAGAAGATTGGTGAACACCGGACCTCGTCGGGTGGAAAACTGGCCGCTGGCGGGGTCGTAGATGGCATGTCCGATGACGTCGGCCGGCATCAGGTCGGGGGTGAACTGGATGCGCCCGAAGGCGCCATCGAACGTCTTGGCGATGGCCCGTACCAGGAGCGTCTTGCCTAAGCCCGGCACGCCCTCGATGAGCACATGGCCGCCGGCCACCAGGGCCAGCAAGACCTGGTCGATCACGTCGGGCTGGCCGATGACGGCGCCGCCGACCTCGCTCTTGAGGGTGGCCAGAAAGCGCGCGGCATGCGCGAGTTGTTCGTCGGGTAGCGGCATGGATTTTCCTGTGTGGTGGGTCGACCTGGTCAGTCTTTGGCGCGGCCGGGCGGCGCGTGACCTGCGTTGACAGCGCGCCGATTCATATGGCTTGTTCCAGGCGCTTGATCAGAATGGTGGCGCGCACGAAATCGCCGGTCGAATCGGCCGGATGGTCGAGCGCGCGCGCAACCGCCTGCGTCTTGACGCCGGCCACCCGCGCCAGCTCGGCGTTGCGCTCTGCGGGGGCGCGGGCGGCGATGCCGGGCCTTTTCTCGGCTAAGCGCTGCAGAAAGGCGCGCCGCAGCCCCTGGTGGATTTCCACCGTGGGCAGATGTTCCCGATAGAAGCGACCGCTGGCCTCCAGATGACTGGCCAGGCGCAGTTCTGCGTCTGCGTCTGGCGCCGCCAAAGGGCCGAAGCGCGGCACCGCCCGCCATAGCCACACGGCGAGGAGAAGTGCCATGCCGATCAGTGCGGCCCAGGCGTTGTCCGCCAGCCAGCGCCAAAGCGAAAGCCCGGAGCCCCCGCCCAGGATGCGTACGCCCGCAGCGCTCGACCGATTGTCCTGGCGGATCAGGCCGACGATGGCCTCGGCATGATCGAATTTGCCGATGTGGTGCGCCGGGCGCGCGGATTCCGGCTGGCCGCGCCCGCGGTAGGTGATCCATCCGAGATCGGCGGCGATGGTCACCCGTCCGGCGCCACGCTTCTGCGACAGGAGCCGCACGCCGCGCGCGTCCCCAGCCTGCAGTCGGGTCCGGCGTTTTCGGTCTTGAGAATCGTTGGCGAATTGATCTCGATCTTGAGCCCGCGGTTGGCGCCCGGCAGTTTGAGGTCGACCAAGCGGGTGTTGGGCCCACCGGCCGAATGCGCGGCGCCCGGCCCCGGCGTTGCCCCAGTCGCGCCGCGCTCCGGCCCGCGCATCATCTCGCGCGACACCCCCAAGGCCGTGAGCAGGGGGTCCGCGCGCGCGACCGGTTCGGCGGCCACGATCAGATGGCCGCCCGCGGCCACCCATTGCAGCAGGACGCCGATGCGCTGCGGCGACATCAGGACCTCGCGCCGCGCCAGGAGGATCAGGGTGCCGGCCGGCGCCAGTGTCGCCAGCGCAGTGTCGGGAGCGACCCTCGGCGCGACTTCGTCGTAGCGCATGCCGCTTGCGGCGAGCAGGCGCTTGAAGGCCAGATACGGATCCTCGCGCGCCTTGCCCGACAGGCCGACGTAGGTCGTCTCCGGGACTCGCTCGAAGTTGATCAGCCACCATGCCAGTGCGCCCAGGGTCAGAAGAACGGCAAGGGTCGGTGCGAGGGGAATGTTTTTCATGCAAGCGCCCCTGTCGCAGCAGGTCGCGCCGGACCGAAATGCAGCTCCCATTCATCGATCATGCGCGCGGCGTGCGCCGGCTCCGGCAGGCGGCGCGCGTAGGCGATCTGGCCCCAGGCCTGCACCAGCCGGTCGAAAAATCCGGCCAGCGGCGCCGGCACGGTCGTCGCAACCCGGCGCGCGCAGTCGCCTTCGGTATCGCTTGCGCGCAAGATGAGGTGGCGCTCGCTGACCAAGCCGGCGAGTGCGCCGCGATACAGCAGCGACATAGCTGCACGCAGGTCGGCGGCGGCGAGGCGCTCGCGTGCGGCCGCCGCGATGTCGGCGGGCAGCGATTCCGGCCGCAGGTCAAGGCCGAACATCACCTCCGGGCGCCACTGAGTTTTCGGCCCGCCGGACCTGCGGAACCAGCCGAGGCGCTGGCTGATCCAGTAGAGCAGCCAGCCGGCAACGAGCACGGCCGCGATCCAGGCCGCGATTCGCACCAGTTCAGACAATACGCGCGCCAGCTTAGACAGGAAATCGAAGTTGACCGGCGGCTTTTCAGCCTCGGGCGTCTCGTCGGGCGGCAGGCCCTTGCGGCGCCAGACGCGGGTTTCCTCGAATTCGCGGAATTCGGGCGCGCGCAAGATATCTTCGATTGCGGTTTTCTCGGCGCCGACGCCCGACCTCGCGGGGAGCGCCTGCGCGGACCCGGTGGCGGTCGCCTGCGCCGGCCCCGCAGCGGCCGCATGCACCGGTCCCGCAGTGGTCGCCTGCGCCGGCCCCGCAGTGGCCGCCTGCGCCGGCCCCACGGTGTCCTCATGTGCCGGCCCTGCGGTGGCCGCATGCACCGGTTCTACGGGCCCAAGCGTGAGCGCCAAACCGAGCATGATCGCCAGGAGCGCACCTGCAGCTGCCTTCGCGCGCCGCAGCGCCAGACGGCGAAACGCGATCTCCAGATCCCAGCCTTCAAGGGCGGTGCGGCGCGAGAGGTAGAGCGTGAATCCGGCCGACACGTAGAGCGGCTCGAGAATGCAATCGGCCGCCAGCAGGGCGATATTGAACAGGTATTGCGCGCGTAGCGACCCCTCGTTCCGGTCGCGTGGGTCGAACAGGTCGCTGAAACCGAATCCGAATTGCAGGCCTTCGGGCGCCAGGAGGCGCAACAGCCCGTCGAAACCCAGCACCAGTACATACACGAAGTGCACCACCACCACCATCAGCCAAACCGCGTGCCCGCGGGTGCGGCGATCGAGCAGGGCGCGGCGTGCGCGCCCCGAACGACCGGCCTGCCCTTCGAGTTGGGCGATCGGCAGGTGGAAGCTGCGCGCCAGATCGAAGCGTTGCACCGTCAGGGCGGCGAAGAGGCCGGTGCGCGGTATCGCCGCTAGTCCGCGCAGGGTGGCGCGCACGCCGGGCGCGGCGCCAAATACCCCCTGCGCGAGCACCGATAGCGCGATCCGGTCGAACAGCGGTTTGGCCCACCAGACCACCAGGGCGGCGATGGTCGGATGACCCCACAGGGCCAGGTTGACAATCACGGCGAACGACAGATAGGGCAGCGCGAAGCCGGCGAACAGCGGCGCTCCGGTGCGCCGTGCCAGCGCGATGCCGAGGTCGAAGGCCTCCCACGCGTTGCGCGCGCGGAGCGCCAGCGAGAGCTCTTCAATCCGCATGTGCGGCCCCATCGCGCTTGTGTCCGGCGAACAGGAAATACACCAGAAACACGCCCCAGAAGAAAATGCCGACGGCGTACTTGATCTCCGGCGGGATGCTGCGCAGGGACGACCAGAACGCCTCGATGAAGGCGGCGCAGGTGGTCATGCCGGCGGCGCCGTAGAGCAGGCGCACGGCCGGCCGCGCCGATCGGCGCAGGGCCGCCATGCGTGTAAGCGGCCCGGGAGCGACCAGCGCCCAGCCCAGCTTAAGACCGGCCGCACCGGAGATCGCGGCGCCCAGCAGCTCCCACGAACTATGGCCGGCGACGAAGCCCCAGAACGTCTGCACCAGGCCCAGCTGGGTGAGGTGGCCGGCCACGGCGCCGATCATCATGCCGTTGAAGAGCATGAAAAAGATCGAGCCCAGGCCGAACGCGATGCCGCCGGCGAAGCACTGGAAATCGATCTTGACGTTGTTCCAGACGTAGTAGCCGAACATCATCACCTGGCTTTCCGCAGCATGCTGCGGACCGAGCGCGCGATTGGCTGGTGCATACATCGCCTCGTAGGATGCCAGTTGGTCCGGATCGACCAGATAGTGGATGAATTCGGGCCAGCGCTGCAAAATGGCGATAAGCCCCAGGAGCGGGACGAACAACAGGGCGATGGCGACTAAGACGGTGGTCGATTCGCGCCGCACCAGGGTGGGAAAGCCGCTGACGACGAATTCGATCACCGCGTTCAAGGCGTTGCTGCGGCTGCCATAGAGGACCTGATGGCCACCCAGGGCCAGATGCTGCAGGCGTTCCACCAGTTCCGGGCTGTAGGCGCGGTCGCGCGCGAGCGTAAGGTGATGCGCCACCGCGCGATAGCGGTGCGGCCAAAGGCGCGCGTTGACGCCAACGACAGCGCTCTTTTTCGAGCGCAGGGCTTTCTGCCATGCTTCGAACTCGCGCCACTCCCCCTCGTGGCGTGCCTCGAACTGCGCCTGGTTCATGCGCTGCGCCTGCCGCGCTGATGGTTGGCAATGGCCAGGAGCGCGCGCGCCGGCGTCATGCCGGCACGCAGCAAGGGCGTCGCGTGGGCCGCGACTTCATCGGCGCGCTCTTCGCTCAGGGTGGCATGGCGCTCGGCGAAGTCGAGAATGGCGCGTCGTTCGTCCAAGCTCAAGGCAATGGCGGGAGCGAGCGGTGCGGCAACCGGGATCGGGCCGCGCGCCCCCGGGCGGTCGCGATAGACCACGATGGTGCCGGCGGCAAGATCGCCTAAACGCTTGAAGTCGCGCGAGAGCAGCATCGAGACCAGTCCGAACGCATAGAGCATGGGCAGGAAGTCGGCGGCGCGCAGCAGGTTGCGCGTGACCGCGGCCCCGAAGCTCACCGGCGTGCCGTTGTCGTTCAAGACAGCCAGGCCGAATGCGCGCTTGCCCGGCGTGGCGCCGCCGCCCCACACCTCAAAGGCCACCGGGTAGATCCATTCGAGCAGGAAGGCGGTGATCAACAGGAAGCCGGTGCCGCCGCTGCGCAGCTGGGTGAACAGCATCGCAATGGCCGCGAACATGGCGACGCGGATGGCTAGATCGACCGCGTATGCCAGGGCCCGCGGCACCGGGCCTGCCAGACGCAAGGTCAGCTCGAATCCTTCGGGCGTCGGCACCCGGCGCAGGGTGTCGAGCATTGGCCCCGCGCGCGCGTCAGTCAGCTTCGACCACCTTGGTGTCGGCGATCAGATCGTGCAGGCAGCGTCGATCGGCGCGAAAAATGAACAGGATGTCGAGCAGCGCATAGAGGCCGCCGACGAAGGGAATCGTCGCCAGCAGCCAGGACAGGGCGCCGCGCAGGAAGAACAGGCGGACGAAGCCGGCGTCGTCGCCATTGGTGCGCACCACGCGGATGCCGACGGCTTTCTTGCCTACGGTCTGGCCGCGCTTGGCGAGCAGGTAGCCGTTCAAGGCGACGATGGCGACGAATGTCAGGCCGCCCAGCGCGATCCCGGTGATCGCCGGTCCGGCCATGCGGCCCGACGAAAAGGCCATCGGCAGCATCCCGATGGCCGCCGGGACTAAGAAGATCAGGTAGTCGATGATGGCTGCGCGCAGACGCTGGTATCGCGAGGCCGGTTCAGCCTGGTCGAGGTCGGCGTCGGGCAGCACCACCGCGCTTGGCGCGGCGTAGGGGTTGACCGGGGCCGGCGTGTTGGTGAATGCTGGGGCCGGCGTGGCGGTGAATGCTGGGTTGTTCGGGTCTGCCATGGGGTCCTTGCGGTCGACTGCGGGTCTCGCTTTACGCGGTTATGGCACGGGCGCGTGGCTGCGGGCGGCTGCCGGCGCCCGCTGCTTTCCCATCGTAGCAAGCACCGGCGACCTTCGCAAGCGCGCGCCCGCGTCGCCCAGTGTACCGGTGGTGCATAGCGCGCCCGCGTCGCCCAGCGTGTCGGCGGTGCACAGCGCGCCCGCGTCGCCCAGCGTGCCGGCGCCGACCTGTGGCACGCGTCGCGCTGACAAACAGCGCCGCGCCGCATGCCGCAAGACAGCCCTGCCATTCCGGACAACCATCCGCGACGGGCACACGGTGGCGATCTCGGCGACAACGTTCGCACGTTCGGCTGCGGCCGGTGGCCGCCGCGCCGGTCGAACGGCAAAGGCATTCGTCGATGCGCAGACAAAAAAAGGCCCGCTTGCGCGGGCCCCTTTCTCGCACCTTGCCGGCCGATCAGGCCATTACTTCAGGTGTGCCGAAACCAGCTTGGTCATTTCAAACATCGAGACCTGCTTCTTGCCGCCAAACACGGCCTTGAGCTTGTCGTCGGCGTTGATCATGCGCCGGTTGGTCTTGTCCTGCAGGTTGTTCTTCTTGATGTAAGCCCAGATCTTGCTCGTGACTTCAGTGCGCGGCGCGGGCTTCTCGCCAATCACCGCAGCCAGGACGGCCGACGGGTTCACCGGCTTCATGAACGCCGCGTTGGGTTTGCGCGCGACTTTCTTCTTCGCGGCAGGCTTTTTCGCAGCCGGCTTCTTGGCAGCGGGCTTCTTGGCGGCCGCTTTCTTGGCTGCAGGCTTCTTCGCCGCTACTTTCTTCGCTGCGGGTTTCTTTGCTGCGGGCTTCTTTGCTGCTTTCTTGGCGGTTGCCATCTGAATTTCCTCTTGAACGGATGAAGGTTGACGAAACGATCGAGCATTTGTCTTGCCAAGAGTCGCGAAACCGGCGCCGCTAGTTCCGGCCGCACGCGATTTTGCGTCTCTCGCCACTCTGAAAAATGCCCTCTCCGAGAGTGACAGCGCGAAGGATGCACACTCCGCAATGCGTTGTCAACGGTTTTACAGAGGGAAACAGCAAAAAATTTGCGTCTCTTCCCTCTGAAAAGCGGGTTTTTGGCGGCTTCGCCGCCGAAAACACTGTCACTAGGACAGGTGTGCACCTGGCATTCGACCACAACCGGTTGTGGTCCGGCAAACCTCGCAGATCGCCATTGCGTACACCCGCAGTCGTCGCGCTAAAATCGAAATCATTCACATCGCATCAGCCGAAAGGAACCTCAATGCAAACCGGCGAGCCAAGCGTCGCCAATCTGGCCGACCTGCGCACCGATTACGCGCAGGCCACACTCGACCTGGGCGAGGTCTTAGCCGATCCGCTTCTGCAATTGGGCAAGTGGATGTCCGAGGCGCTGGCGGCGCAGTGCCCAGAGCCCAGCGCGATGACCTTGGCCACAGTAGCTGCGGACGGGAGGCCGTCGGCGCGCATCGTGCTGCTCAAGGAGATCGACGCGCGCGGCCTGGTCTTCTATACCAACTATGAAAGCCGCAAGGGGGTCGAACTGGCCGCCAATCCGCACGCGGCGCTGCTGTTTCACTGGGTCGAACTCGAACGTGAAGCGCGTATCGGAGGGCAGGTCGAGAAGGTGGAGGCGGCAATGGCGGATGCGTACTTCGCGTCGCGCCCGCTGAAAAGCCGGATCGCAGCGATAGTTTCGCCGCAAAGCCGCGAGATCGAAGATCGTGCTTGGCTCGAACGCGAATTCGCCTCTGCCGAAACGCGTCTGGGCGTGGCGCCCGCGCGGCCGCCGCACTGGGGCGGGTATCGCCTGGTGCCCGACAGTTTTGAATTCTGGCAGGGGCGCCGCAGCCGCCTGCATGACCGCATCGCCTACCGCCGCGCCGGAACCGCCTGGGGCATCGCGCGCCTGGCGCCCTGACGCGAGGCGCGGCCGATCGCTTCGTCTACACGGGTCTGGGCCGGCGCGGCGCGCCTTGGGTGGCAAGTGTCGGAAGCCGGTGCGGCTGCTACAATTCGCGACGGCGGGCCCCCCCGCATTGAGGCTTGGGAATCTGGTCAGGTCGGGAACGAAGCAGCCATAACCAACCACCCAAGTGCCGGGGTCAGGCTCGCCAAAGGTTTTGGATTTCAACGGGATTTCAACGGGATTTCATCGATTCAAAGCATTCGGCGCCCCTTCGCCGAACTGTGACGTAAATGCACCCCAGGACCATGCACCCCCTGCAAGCTCTCCGGATGCCCTGCTGTCTGTTCGACCGTTGCGAGATGCCATGAGCACGGTATTGGTGGTCGACGACGATGCGGACATCCTGCGCCTTCTGGCCGCGCGGCTCAAGCAGCACGGACTGAAGGTGGTCGAGATGGACAGCGCCGAGAAGGCGCTGGCCGCAGTGGCCGCGGCGCCGCCCGACCTGATCATCACCGACGTGCGCATGGGTGGCATGAACGGCATGGCCCTGTTCGACGCGGTACGTGCGTCTCATCCGCTGTTGCCGGTAATCATCCTCACTTCGCACGGCAACATCGCCGAAGCCGTCGCCGCGACCCGGCGCGGGGTGTTCGGTTATCTCACCAAGCCGGTCGAAGGCAGCGAGCTCGCGCGTGAGGTCGCGCGTGCCTTAGCCTTGAGCGGCGGCATCCGGAGCGAAGCCGGGGCGGCCTGGCGTGCGCAGATCGTCACCCGCAGCGACGCGATGGAGCAGGTACTGGGCGAGGCCTGGATGATCGCGCAGGGCGATGCCAGCGTGATGCTGACCGGCCCCTCGGGCAGCGGCAAGGAACTGCTGGCGCGCGCGATCCATGCCGCCGGCCCGCGCCGCGCCGCGCCGATGGTGGCGATCAATTGCGCAGCGATACCGGAGCAGCTGCTCGAGTCGGAATTGTTCGGCCATGTCAAGGGCGCGTTCACCGGGGCGACGCAGAATCGCCAGGGCCTGTTCGCGGCGGCCGATCGCGGCACGCTCTTCTTGGACGAGATCGGCGACATGCCGATGGCCCTGCAGGTCAAGCTGTTGCGCGTGCTGCAGGAGCGCTCGGTGCGACCGGTAGGCGCGACCAGCAGCATTGCGGTGGACGTGCGCATCATCTGCGCCACCCATCAGGACCTGCAACTGGCGATCGGCGCCGGACGCTTTCGCGAAGATCTGTTTTATCGCCTCAATGTGGTGGGGCTGATGTTGCCGCCCTTGGCCGAGCGGCGCGAGGACATTCCGCTCTTGGCAAGCCATTTTCTGCGCACGCTCGCCGCCCGCTACGGCAAGGCGCTCAACGGCTTCGCGCCGGAGGCCATGCAGTTGCTGCTGGAACACTCGTGGCGCGGCAATGTTCGTCAGCTGGCCAACGCGGTCGAGAAATGCGTGGTCCTGTGCACCGGCGAGATCGTCCCCGCCACGCTGGTGCAGCGCGCGATCGGCGCGGCCACCGAGGAGATGGCGACCTTCGACGAAGCCCGGCGCCAATTCGAACGCGACTACCTCACGCGCATCCTCAAGACCACCGAAGGCAACGTGACCCAGGCCGCCCGGCTGGCGAAACGAAACCGCAGCGATTTCTACACCCTCCTGGCGCGCCACGAACTCGAACCTTCCGCGTTCAAGAAGCCGACCGCCTGAAGAGCGGGTGACCAATTTGAGTCAAGCGGGCCTTAAGTCGGGTCAAGCTTGGGTCGAGTTCGTATCGAGCATCGCAGCCGACCTCCGCGTACGGAGAGCAACGCAGTCCACCCGGCCTTGCGCCCGGCAAGATCATTCTCAAACGCTGAGCCCGCCCCGCTGTCGGTGAAGGCCGACACCGACATTCCCCATTGATTCAAGCGCTTGTGCGAAGCGCCCCGGGAAAGTGACGGCAATCGCCGACATTCCAGCTTGCGCGCAAAGCGCTCCGCTTTCTATAAGCCATTGATTCAATGTGATTGTCGTAGCTGGCACGCGCATTGCAATTGGTTACGCGTGGGACACTTTCTTGAAATGCGAGCGCAACAATTCGCAGGCGGCGCAACGTGCTCCGCAAGACTGGCGGGTGGGCATATGGCGAACGCGGGGGATCCGATTCAAATCGTCGACAACGGCGCCGACGACACGTTCTTCGCCGTCAAGGCGCGCGGTGTGCTGGCGTTTTTCGACGGTGAAGACTGGTGGAGTTACATGGCAAGCGGCCTGTTGTGCATCGGCAAGGAAGGCAGCAACTTCATCGTCTACCGCAACGAAGACATCAGCAGCCACGAACTGTCGCGGCACAATCAGTCGATGACCGAATGATTCCAACAACAGGGGCCGGGCCGCAAGGCCCAAGGGACCGAAACGTGGCGCGATGTTCCAGGGGGAAGTCGGAGGATCGCAGGCCGCAATGTCGGCGCGCGCAGGGGGCGTTTGCGCGTCGGCTTTAGTGCCCGGGTGTCGGCCTTGTCATGCGCCTGGCCGACACCCGAACCTTTTTCGCATAAGACCATGTGTTGTCTGCATTGCCTTTGATTCGGTTGCTCAAGTCGAGGTGTCTTCAAAATTGACATCGGCCGTACGCGCTCTGATTCTTCGAACGTGAGTTTTGTCACGTTGGACTCGAATTCTCGCCATGGTTTTTGGTTCGTCAGTAGAAACTGTGGGCGAGCGGTGGCTCGGGCAGTTTGCCAAGTACATGATATAGCGAGAGTTCTGCCACTTTGAAGGTGCGGAATCC
>JAYVST010000576.1:0-2702 GCA_043775255.1 Burkholderiales bacterium | reverse complement strand
TTCGCCACCCCGACGCTCATTGGAAAGAACTCGAACATCGCCGCGTCGTTGGCGGAATCGCCGATGAAGAGCCACTTTTCGCGGGTGGCCTCGAGGTTTTCTTTCCAGAGTTCGAAGGCGAGAATGCGCGCCATTGCGAGCTTGTCGTAGTCGCCGAAATAGGCGTTGATGTGGATCGAGCTCACCTTGGTGGTCATGCCGCGCCGGCGCACCATGGCACGGATGTCGTTGACCACCGGCTCCGGCACGCGCGAACCTTTGGCGTTGCGCAGCTCGATGGCCAGGTCGAGCTCGCGGTAGGGTTGGTCGGACGACAGGAACACGCTGGGAAACTCGGCCAGCACAGAATCGCGCGCGGCTTCCATCATCTGGCGCTTCTCGGCACGGGTCTGGTCGTCGAACCAGAAGCGTCTGACCAGCTTGCCGCTGTCCCGATCGACATAAAAGTAGAAGGCGCCGCCTTCGCCGATGACGGCGTCCACGTTCCACGCGCGCGCGAAATGGTCGCACCAGCCTGCCGGCCCGCCGGTGACCGGCACTACCCGCAAGCCCGCTTCGGCGAGGTCCTCGATGGCGGCCAGGGCCTTGGAAGTAAGCCTGCCGTGGGTGGTGATGGTGTCATCGACGTCGGTGAACACCCCGGTGATCTTCTGCAGGGCGCTCCTGGGCATGGCGCTGATGGATTTCATCGGTTTGTTCCCGCGAGATGGTTGGCGACGCGCGCGCGTTGGTCGGCGCTCATCATAAGGCCGGTTTTGCTGCGGCGGAAGAGCACGTCGTCGGCGTCCTGCGCCCATTCGCGGGCCACCATGTGGTCGACCTCGCGCGCATACAGTCCGGCGCCGAAGTGTTCGCCGAGATCGGTGACGGACGCGCTGCCTTCGAGCCAGCCCGCTGCCAGGGTGCCGTGGCGGCGCGCGATGCCGGCAAGATGATCCTGCGGCAGGAACGGACAGAGGTGCTTGAGTTCGGCCACCAGGCCGGCCAGCCCGCCGTGGAAGTCGCCGCCAGGCAGCGGGGCCGCGTCGGTCCATTCCCCACCCATCGCGGGAAAGTGCGGCTTGAGCTTCTCCAGCGCATGCTCGGCCAGCTTGCGATAGGTGGTGAGCTTGCCGCCGAATATGTTGAGCAAGGCCGCCCGCTCCACCACGCCGTGCTTCAACACGTAGTCGCGCGTCACCGCGGCGGCCGCGCCGGCGCCGTCGTCGTACAGCGGGCGCACGCCGCTGTAGTTCCACACCACATCGGCCGGCGTGACCGGTTTGGCGCAATAGCTGCTGGCCATCTCGCACAGATACGCGGTTTCGTCCGCCGAAATCGTCGGCGCATCGAACGCCTCCACCGGCACATCGGTGGTGCCGATCAGGGAAAATTTTTCCAAATAGGGAATGATGAAAATGATGCGGTTGTCGGGGTTTTGCAGAATGTAGGCATGCTCGCCCGGGTGGATGCGCGGCACCACGATGTGCGAGCCTTTCACGTGGCGCACGCGCGCCGGCTCATGCGCACCGGAAATCCTGCCCAGCACCTGACTCACCCACGGCCCGGAGGCATTGACAATGGCACGCGCGTGGACCCGGTGGCGCTGTGCGTGCGCCACATCCTCCAGTTCCGCGGCCCAAATCCCGGCTTCGGCGCGGGCGGCAACGAAGCGCATTCGCGGCGCGATCACGGCCCCGAGATCGGCCGCGCCACGCGCGTTGAGAATGGTCAGGCGCGCATCATCGACGCGAGCGTCGGAATACGAAAAACCGTGCGTGTAGGCCGGCTTGAGCCCGGCGCCCAGCGGCGTTCCGGCAAGGCGCTCGTTGCGCGATTTCGGCAGGCTGGTCTTGCCACCGAGAAAGTCGTACAGGAATAGTCCGGCGCGGATCATCCAGCGCGGCCGCAAATGCGGTTCGTGCGGCAGCACGAACCTGAGCGGCTCGATCAGGTGCGGCGCGCAAGCAAGCAAAACCTCGCGCTCGCGCAGCGCCTCACCCACCAGGCGGAATTCGTAGTACTCCAGGTAGCGCAGCCCGCCATGGATCAGCTTGGTGCTCCACTGCGAGGTAGCCGACGCCAGGTCGCCCTGCTCGACCAGCATGACCGAAAGCCCGCGCCCGGCGGCGTCGCGCGCGATGCCGCAGCCGTTGATGCCGCCACCGATAATCAACAGGTCGAAGGGCGCTTCGTTTGCGCTGTGCGGTCGGGAAGAATCAAAGGCGGGTCTCACCGGCGCGATTATGCCCCGAGCGCCCTGCGCATCCCGGCAAGCGCGATGCGGTGTCGACACAGGGTCAACGCGGTGGCATTACCTGCGCTTGTCGAAAAGTCCCCGGGAACATGGCCAACGCGTCAGAGACGCGCAGGCGCCGGGCCTCGCGAATTTATCAAACAACGGAATAGGCAAACCCAAGTTCGCGCGCCACTTCCGGCGGCAACGGCGGCAGGAGCGAGCGCGGCACCAGGTAGGTCGAAAGATTGAACAGGTCGGCAAATACGCGATGCGATTCGACCGTGCGGCGCAGGTAGTCCTGGCCGGAGGAGCCACCGGTGCCGATCTTCGAGCCGATCATGCGGCTCACCATCTGCATGTGCCGATACCGCCACAAGCTCAGGGCTTCATCGATGTCGGCCAGGGTGGTCAGCAGGCGAAACGGCGTGTACAGGATCGGCTCGTCGCGATACAGATGGATCATCAACCCGGCCAGAAAACCCTC
>JAYVST010000575.1:0-2134 GCA_043775255.1 Burkholderiales bacterium | reverse complement strand
GCGATGTTGCCCGCAGTCGACACGCGTCCCGGAAAGCCGTGGTGCAACAGGTGCTGCCGGAATACCGCAGCGGCGGCTAAGGCCAGATCGGCTGTTGCGCCGATGAATTCGATCACCAGCCCGACCTCGGCCGGCAGCGGGCCGCCTGCCGGCAGCGGCCTGATCGCGCCCAGCCCGTAACCGCGCGGAAACACCTGCCACGCACCCGGCACGATGCCGCGCGCGGTCGCTTCGACATCGCGCAGGACCTGCGGCAGCGCATTGATGAATGAGGGATCGACAGTGCCGGCCAGGAGCACGGCACGCTCGCCCAGCCAGAGCGCACCTTCGACCTTGATCGAATGCTGTGCCGCGTGCTCCCAGCGCGCGCCGCTCACGCGGGTGCGGTGGGCATCCAGCGCGGTGTAACGTGCCGAATCAAGCAGCACGCGGCCGGTCGGCTCGATCACCTCGTGGGGGTCGGTTTGCTCATAGAGCGCATGGGCCGCCACCGATGCCGGCGTCGCATGGCGCGCCGGGTTCATGCTCTCGAGCACGAAGCCGTCCGGCTCGAGGGTCGCCAGCATGGCGTCGCGCCCGCCGGGGCTGCAGCAGATCGAGGCGCATTCGATGATCTTGGCCATGTGCGCGCACTCACCCGGCGCGTACCCCAGCATTTCCGGCAGGGCGGAGAACACCGCGGTGTCGCAGGCGCGCCCGGCAATGACCACATCGGGCATGAGTTCGAAGGCGCGCCTGAAGGTTTCGGTGCCGCACTGGCCTACCACGTGGCTGCATGCGCGAATCTCGTCTTCGGTGACAGCGGGCATGTGGGCCAGCGACGCCAGCCGCCCTGCGCGCGCGGCCGCGATCACGGTTTCGGCGGGAATGTCCGATTCGATCGTCGCCAGACGGAAATGCAGGCTGTGCTCGCGCGCGATGTCGCGCAGGATCGCCAGCGTCGCTTGCAGATGCGGCCACGCGCCGGCGGTGCCGGCACTGCCGATCACCAGCGGCACATCCAGGCTGCGCGCGGCGAGCAGCACCATTTCAAGGTCGCGCCGCGCGATCGTCGGCGACGCCGCCATCTTGCCCGACCCGAGGTAGTAGGGGCCGGGGTCGACCGAGCCCATGTCGGCGCCGATGAAGTGCGGCCGGCGCGCGACGCCGTTCTTGAATGCGGCTTCCAGAATGCCGAAGCCGAGTTGGCCGGAGGCCGAAAGAATGGAGAGCGGCTCGCCGCCGGCGCGGTGCGAAGCCAGCAGACGCTCGACCGCGCTCATAGCTCAAGCCCCAGCAAGGGGCCGTGCTGCTGCGCGCCGTACGTGTCGCCGTCGCCCGGAGTGCCGGCAACGATACTGCGCGGCAAGGAAATCTTCAACGCCAGGATGGCCGGCAACGCATTGCATGCGACCGTGCCGGCATCGCAGCCGTAGAGTGCCGCAATCGATTCGGCCGCCAGCGCGGGCGCAGCCAGCGCGTGCGCGTAGCTCTTCTCATCGCGAAAAAAGATGTCGAAGGTGAGTGTCGCGGGGCCCGCATTCTTGCTACGGATGATGCTGGCAAGCTCGGTCAGTTTCATCAGTCGGTGCCTCGCGTCAAGGGAAGTTAAAAGGAAAGGGTGTCGGGAGAAGGTGCCAGGAGAGAGCGTCCGGAATGGGTGCCTGGAATGGATGCCTGGAATGGGTGCCTGGAATGGACGTCTGCAATTGGCGTATGCAATGGCCATCCGGAATGGGCGTCTGGAAAAGGCGTCTGGAAAGCCGGCACATCAGCGCGCAGTGAAACCACCGTCGGCGCACAAAAGCTGCCCGGTGATAAACGAGGCGCGTGCCGAAAGCAGGAAGCTCACCACCTCGGCAATCTCTCCGGCTTCGCCGAAGCGCCCCATCGGAATGGCGGCGATGAGGTCGCGGTTGCGCGCTTCGTCCGCGCGCGCTACGGCCGTCATCGGTGTGGCGATCGGGCCCGGTCCCACCGCATTGATGCGTACGCGGCGCGTGGCCAGTTCCAGCGCGAGCGAACGCACCATGCCGTTCAAGCCCGCCTTGGAGGCCGCGTAGGCTGCGCCGCGCGGATGCCCGACGCGGCCGATCTGACTGGAGATCACCACCAGCGCGCCTTCGGCGCCGGCATCCGTCATCAGGGTTGCGGC
>JAYVST010000574.1:0-3650 GCA_043775255.1 Burkholderiales bacterium | reverse complement strand
ACCGTCGACATCACGGTGACGAACACGCCGAACCAGATCGGGTCGTAGCCGATGCCCTTGATCACCGGCAGGAGCACCGGCACGGTGATGAGGAGCGTGCTCACTTCTTCCAGAAAGGTGCCCAGCAGCAGGTACAAGGCGACGATCGAGAGAATCACCATCCACGGCGCCAGGCCTGCCTCCTTGACCCAGGTGGTGAGCGTGAGCGGAAACTGGGTCAACACGATCAGGCGCGAGAAGATGAAGGCGCCGATGACGATGATGAAGAGCATGGCCGAGGTTTGCACCGTTTCGATGCCGGCCTCCCACAGACCGCGCAGGGTGAGGGTGCGGGTAGCGAATCCGATCGCCACCGCAACGAAGGAGGCGACGGCCGCCGCTTCGGTGGGCGAGAACCAGCCGAGGTAAATGCCGACCACGGCGATGACGAACAGCAGGGCCAGCTTCCAGACGCCGCCGATGGCGCGGAGGCGCTCGCGCATCGGCAGGCTCGGGGTCTTGGGCATCAGGTGCGGTTTGAGCCACGCGAGGATGGCGATGACGACGATGTAGCCGAGCGCCAGCAGGATGCCGGGGATCATTGCCGCAGCGAACAGCTTGGCCACCGATTCCTCCGCTACCAGCGAATAGATCACCAGGATCAGCGAGGGCGGAATCAGGATGCCCAGGGTGCCGGCCGAGGCGACGCTGCCTGTGGCCAGTTCGATATCGTAGCCATGGCGCCGCATTTCGGGAATCGCCACTTTGGAAAACGTGGCGGCGGTGGCGATCGATGAACCGCAGATTGACGAGAAGGCGGCGCAGGCGCCGATGGTGGCGGCGGCGAGCGCGCCGCGCACACCGGAAAACATGGCGTTGGCGGCTTCGAACAATTCGCGCGACATCGTCGCTCTGGAGGCCACCGCGCCCATGAAGATGAACAGCGGCACCACCGTGAATGAGTAGGCCACGCCGGGATTGGCGCCGGTCAACTCGTAAGGCACCGCCGCCAAGGTGCGCAAAGCGATCGGCCAGCCCTGGGCGCCGGCATACCCCAGCGTGCCGCTGATGATGAGCGCGATGGCGATCGGCACGCGCAGCATCATCAACACCAAAAGGCCGATCACGGCGATGAAGCCGATAGCGCCGACGCTCATGTGGCCGCCCCGTCACCGTCGGATTCGATTTCACCTGCGATCATTACCGCCATGACCACCAGCAGGGACAGGAACACGCCGGCCCAGGCCGGCGCCATGAACCAGATTTTAGGGATTTGCAGGTCCGCGCTGGTGTCGCCATAGGAGAGGATGTCTACCAGCGACTTCCACATGTTCCAGGCCAGCGCCGCCAGAGTCAGGGCCATGAGTGCCGCAGACGCGCGCTTGAGCAGCCCCGTCAGGGCGGGCGCCCACTGGTCGATCATGTCCACCGCGATGTTGGCGCCGCGCGCGAACACGCCCGGCATGGCGAAAAAGAAGGCCACGCCCAAGGCCAGCTCCACCAGTTCGGTGACGCCTGTGATCGGCTGGTTGACGATCTTGCGCAGGATGACGTCGCTGGTGGTCAGCATCATCATCGTCAGCAGCGCCAGCACCGCGACGCGGTCCAGCCAACCCACCGTGAATCGCAACACGACCTTCAGGTTCATGAGGTTTCCCCGTGAGGAAAAAAACGGCCGCGGTTGCGGCCGGTTACAAGACTGCGGCCGCGGTTGCGGCCGGTTACAAGACTGCGGCCGCGCATGCGGCCACTTGCAAGTCTGTGGCCGCTCAGGCCCAGAAGTTCTTGGTGGTCTTGGTGTGCTTCTCGGCCAATCCCCGCATCGTCAGTTGCACTGCGCGCGCCGGCAGGCCCTTGGCCTCTAAGCCCTTCAAGACCGACTCGGTGACCTCCGCGCCGATCTTGCGCAGCCTGTCGTCCTCCGCCTTGGAGAGGCGAATGGCCTCGCCGCCGCCGTCCATCATCGCCTTCTTGCCGGGCACATCCAGCGCGTCCCAGCCGTTGCCGATCTCCTTCTCGATGCCGGTGACGGATTCCATGACCATCTTCTGCAGGTCGGGCGGCAGTTTGGCGAACCAGGCTTCGTTGGCGACAATGGCGAAGCTGGAGACGAAGCAGTACATCTCGGTGGTGTACTTGCAAATGCCGCCCAGCTTCCAGGCGATGCCGGCGCCGCCGTAGTCGGTGAAGGCGCCGTCGAGCGTGCCCTTCTGCAGCTGCTCGGCGACTTCCGTCGGCGGCACACCCACCGGCGTGGCGCCCAGCGCGGCGATGAATTCACGGATCGCGGGGGTGGAGAAGCGCAGTCGTTGGCCCTTGAAATCATCGATCGTGCGCAGCGCCTTTTTGGTGGTGTGGACACTGCCGGGCTGGTGGGTGAAGAGATACAGCACCTTGGTGCCCTTGTGCTCGGCGTCGAGATAGCGGGCGCGCAGGGCTGGGTCGTTGAGGATGCGGATGCCGTGCTCCGCGCTCTGCACCAGGTAAGGCATGTTCACCAGTTCGGTGAGCGGAAAGCGGCCCGGCGTCGCGCCATGCAGGATGTAGGCGATTTCCGCCGTGCCGTCACGCGCGAAATCGAAATGCTTCGGGGTCGGCCCCATCTGCGCGCCGGGGAAATGCTTGAAGGCCAGACGGCCGTTGGATTTCTTCTCCAGCATTTCGCCCCACTTCACCAGCCATTGCGACTGGAAATGCTGCGGGCCGACGAAGTTGGCGACCTTGACCTCGAATTTCTGCTGGGCGCGGACGATGGCCGGAAATCCGGCGATGCCGGCGGCGGTTGCTGACCCGAGTATCAGGCGGCGACGCGTGGTTGTCATGGTTGTCTCCGTTATTTTGATCAAGCGCGCGTGAGTGTAGCGCAGTGACTTGGCAAGTCCGGTTCAGGTTTCGGTTTCCGCAATGCCGCGGTAGATCCAGTCGATTTCATGGAAGAAGGAATCCGGGGCGCGGCCACGGTAGATGGAATTGCGCAGGTCGCGCGCGACTCCGCCCGCATGCAGCACCTGGCCGAAGGCGCGCGCGGTCAGCTGGATGCGCGCGGTGCGCAGATAGCGCGCCTCCTGGTAGGAAAGGAAGGCGCGCTTGGGGTCCTCCGGCGTGGCGGCCAGGCGCTGGGCCAGCACCACGGCGTCCTCGAAGGCCATGCAGGCGCCCTGCGCCAGGTATTGCAGGGTGGGATGGGCGGCATCGCCCAAGAGGGTGACGTTGCCGCGCGTCCAGTTCTTGATCGGCTCGCGGTCGCGCATCATCCAGTTGCGGTCGCGGCTGATGTATTGCAGCATGTTGCGCACGCGCGGGTGGGCGGTCTCGAACATCGCGTCCATTTCCGCCGGGGCGCCGAATTCGGCCTCTCCGCGCGCAAAGGCCGGGCTGCCGAACACCGCCACATTGTTGAGCACGTCGCCGGCACGCAAGCCGTATTGCACCAGATGGATGTTGTGGCCGAACCAGCCGATCACGCAGCGGTCGTAGGTGTGGTCAACCACCTTTTCGGTCGGGATCACCCCGCGATAGGCGAGAAATCCGGTAACGCGCGGGTCGGCCTTGCCGGCCACGTAATCGCGCGTCGGCGAAAGCAGGCCGTCGGCGCCTACCAGGCAGCGGCCAGTGAAGGTCGAGCCATCCTCGCAGGCCACCTCCACATGGCTGCCGCGATCCTCGATCGC
>JAYVST010000573.1:0-5374 GCA_043775255.1 Burkholderiales bacterium | reverse complement strand
GCTCGCTTTCGTCGCGGCCAACTTGCCGTTTCTGATCGAACGCGTGCTCCTCGTCGCCAAGCCCAAGTCGGGTACCAAAGCCTTCGCCTGGCGCTTGCTTGAACTCACGCTGCTCTACTTCGTCGTTGGCGCACTCGCCTTGGCGCTCGAATCGCGCCAGGGCAGCATTTACCCGCAGAACTGGGAGTTCTACGCCATCACCTACTGTCTGTTTCTGGTGTTCGCCTATCCTGGCTTTGTCTACCGTTACCTCTGGCGTGGCCGATGACCACCATCGATCTGACTGAAACCACCATCGACAGCCGGCTGGCCTACGACGGCCACTTTCTCAAGATCAAGCAAGATCGCGTGCGCCTGCCCGACGGTCACGAGACCAAGCGCGAATACATCGTTCATCCGGGCGCGGTGACGATCATCGCCATGCTGCCGGATGGCCGGGTCGTGATGGAGCGGCAGTTCCGCTACCCGCACCGGCGCGAATTCATCGAGTTTCCCGCGGGCAAGATCGATCCGGGCGAAGAACCGCTCGCCACCGCCAAGCGCGAACTGCGCGAGGAGACCGGGTACGAAGGGGGCGAATGGACCCATTTGACGACCATTCATCCGCTGATCGCGTATTCGGATGAGCGCATCGAAATTTTCGTCGCACGCAAGCTCAACCTGGTCGAAGCCGCGCTCGAGACCGGCGAGTTCCTCGAGGTGTTCACCGCCAACCCGACCGAGGCGATGCGCTGGGTCAGGGAAGGGCGCGTGTCCGACGTGAAGACCGTGATCGGCCTGTTCTGGCTGGAGAAGATATTGCGCGGTGAATGGAAATGACGGGCCGCCACTTCGGCGCCGGCTCAGCGTCGGCCGGCAAGAGCTGACGGCCTTGCAAGCGGATCGCGAGCGGTCTTGTCCGGGCAAGTGCACACAAGCGCGCCGTCGGTGCGCAGGCGGGGCGGTGCACCATGTGGTTTGAGGCCTTCGTAGCTGCGCGCTACGTGAGATCGCGCAAGGGGGCACACGGATCGGCCGGAGGGTTCCTTTCGTTCATCTCATTCGCTTCGGTCGCCGGCATCGGCGTGGGCGTGTGGGCGCTGATCGTGGTGCTGTCGGTGATGAACGGTTTCCAGAAGGAGGTGCGCGATCGCATGTTGTCGGTGGTCGCGCATATCGAGGTGTTCGGTGCGGCCGGCCCACTGACTGGCTGGGAGTCCCTGCTGGCACAGACCAAACGCCATGCGCGGGTCGTCGCCGGAGCGCCTTACGTGCTCGGGCAGGGCATGCTGGCCAATGCCGATGCGGTGCGCGGGGCGGTGGTGCGCGGCATCCTGCCGGACCGCGAGGCACTGGTGTCAACGCTGGCGGTAAAGCCGGGCCGGCTGGATGATCTCAAGCCCGGTGACTTCAACATCATCCTCGGCAACGAGCTGGCGCGCGCGCTCGGGGTGGCCGCCGGGGATCGCGTCACCCTGATCTCGCCGCAGGGCAACATCACGCCGGCCGGCGTGATCCCGCGGCTGAAGCAATTCCGCGTTTCCGGCGTGTTCGAGTCCGGCCATTTCGAATACGACTCCGCGTTGGCGCTGATCGCGCTGGAAGACGCCCAGAAGCTTTTTCGCATCGATGGGGTCACGGGCATCCGCCTCAAGGTCGCCGACCTCGACGAAGCGCCGGCGATCGCTCGCGACCTGACCCGCATTGTCGAGGGCGATGTCCTGATCCGTGACTGGGGCCGCATCAACCGCAATTGGTTTGCCGCCGTCCAGGTGGAAAAGCGCATGATGTTCATCATCCTCACGCTGATTGTGGCGGTGGCGGCGTTCAATCTGGTGTCGTCGCTGGTGATGACGGTCACCGACAAGCGCGCCGACATCGCCATTTTGCGCACCCTGGGGGCCACGCCCGGCACGATACAACGCATCTTCATGATCCAGGGCGCGGTGTCCGGCGCCGCCGGCACGCTGGCGGGCGCGGCCGTCGGTATCGTCACGGCGCTCAATCTCGACGTCTGGGTGCCGGCGATCGAGCGCGCATTCGGCATCCAGTTCCTCGCCAAGGACATCTATTTCATCAACACCCTGCCGTCCGACCCGCGCGTCGGCGACATCGTGACCATCATCGGCATCGCCTTGCTGATGTCGCTTCTGGCCACGCTCTACCCGAGCTGGCGCGCGTCGCGCCTGAAGCCGGCTGAGACCTTGCGCTATGAGTGAAGCGCCGATCATTTCCGCCATGGGCGTGTCACGGAGTTTTCGCGAAGGCGCCGCAGCGGTCGAAGTCCTGCGCGGCATCGACCTGACCGTAGGGCAGGGGGAATCGGTAGCGATCGTCGGTGCGTCCGGATCCGGCAAGAGCACCCTGCTGCATTGCCTTGGCGGGCTCGACGCGCCTTCAGCCGGCCGCATCGCCGTGGCCGGCGAGGAACTGGTCGGCATGGCCGAGTCGCGGCGCTGCGAGCTGCGCAACCGTGTGCTCGGCTTCGTCTACCAGTTTCACCATCTGCTGCCGGAGTTCACCGCGCAGGAGAATGTCGCGATGCCGCTCCTGATCCGCCGCCAGGCGCGCAGCGCAGCCATGGCCGCCGCTGCCGAGATTCTCGACGCGGTCGGGCTGGCCGCGCGTCTTGACCATACGCCGGGTGAATTGTCGGGCGGCGAGCGTCAACGTGCCGCGCTGGCCCGCGCGCTGGTGACACGGCCGCGCTGCGTTCTGGCCGATGAGCCCACCGGCAATCTCGATCGCGGCGCCGCCGAAGGAGTGTTCGGGCTGATGTTGCGGCTCAAACGCGATTTCGGCACCGCCATCGTGGTGGTGACGCACGACGCAGCACTGGCCGGCACGATGGAGCGCAAGCTTGAATTGCGCGCGGGTAAGTTGCAGAACGCTTGATCGAGAAGGCTGCACGAGCCTTAGCAATCCGTTATTCCGGTTGCAGTTGCACCTCAGACCTGAAGCACTGGGTGGTCGGGACTTGTCGAATGCGCGAAGACGGCTATGGCCTGGGTTGCACCTCAGACCTGCAGCGCTGGGTGCTCGGGGCTGACCTCGGCGATGACGCTATTGACCAGTCGGCGTGCGATCGACAGGCGATGCGGCAACCCCGGCAGATTGTCAAGGGAAAACCAGGCCGCATCCTCGATCTCCCCTTCCTGCGGAACGATCTCGCCGCTGGCATAGTCAGCCACATAGGCGACCATAAGCGAGTTGGGAAACGGCCAGCCCTGGCTTGCAAAGTAGCGCAGGTTGCCGACCTTGAGGCCGACCTCCTCGAACGCTTCGCGATGGATACACTCCTCGATCGACTCCGAAGGTTCCACAAAGCCGGCCAGCGCGCTGTACATGCCGCGCTGAAAGCGTCCCGAGCGCGCCAGCAGCAGCTCGCGTCCGGCCGGGCCGTCGCGCTTGATCAACACCATCATTGCCGGCGAAACTTTCGGGTAGTAGGTTTCGCCGCAGTTCGGGCATTTGCGCGAGCGGCCGCCTTCGTGGATGTCGGTTTGCGTCGCGCAGGCGCCGCAAAAGCGATGGGTACGGTCGAATTCAAGCATCTGCACCGCGCGCCCGCCGATGGCCAGAAGATCATCCGGCAGGCGATTGAACAGCGTGCGCATGTTTTCGAACCCATGGCCGGCGGGCGCGCGGTCGCCATGCGAACGCGCCGCCCACACCGGTGTCTTGCCGAGCATGCCGACGAAACGCGTGCCGGCGCGATCGATCTCCAGGTTCCCGGAAAGCACGTCGGCAGGCATCGGCAGCATCGGAGCGGCTTGTTCGTTGTACACCAGCAGATTGCTGCGATGAAACACGAACCACAAACCGTCCTGGCCGGCGGTCTCGGGCGCGGCCCACAAAGGGTCAAAGTCTGAAGGCAGGATCATGGGTGAATTTTATCAGCCGGGAACGCTGCCGACGGCATCCGGACGACACGCGCTGCGCGCGCCGTGTCGCAGGCTTCTACCAGTAGGTGACGATCATCTTGGTGGCAAGCAGATACAGGGAGCACGCGAATATCCGGCGCAGTGTTTCCACCCGCATGCGGTGCGCGGCGCGGGCGCCGAAAGGCGCGGTGAGCATGCTCGTCGCAACCAGGGCGGCAAGTGCGGGCAGGTAGACGAAGCCCAGACTTCCCGGCGGCAGACCCGAGGTGGTCCACCCGCCGGCGACGTAACCGATGGTGCCGACCATGCCAATCGGGATGCCGATGGCCGCTGCGGTGGCGATCGCTGTGCGTACCGGAATGCCGCAAAACATCAGGAACGGCATGGTCAGGAAAGCCCCTCCCGCCGACACCAGCCCGGATATCGCGCCGATCAGTACGCCCACGCCGAACAGGGCGGCGGAACCCGGCAGGCCGCGCGTCGCCTTGGGCCGGGCGCCGACAAGGATTTGCGTGGCGCCTGCGTAGACGATGCAGGCAAACGCGATGGCCAGTGCACGCTGGGGCAGAAAACCGGCGGCAGCCGTCGAGGCGATGGTGCCGGCCACCATGCCGGGCGTCATGCGCAGAACGATGCCGAAATCGACCGCGCCGAGGCGATGATGCTCGCGCACGCTCGCACCGGAGGTGAACATGATCGAAGCCATGCAGGTGCCCAGCGCCAGATGCACAGTATGTTCGGGCGCCAGGGCCTGGGCGGAAAACAGGGCAGCCATGATCGGCACCAGCGACATGCCGCCGCCGATGCCCAGCATGCCGGCCAGATAGCCTACGAAGGCGCCGGCCAGCGCGTAGCCGGCAAGCCAGATCAAGCTGTGGCCGGTCGGGCAAGCAACTGCCCGATAATTTTCCAGTGCTGCGCGGCCACCGGCGTGATGGAGAGCCGGTTGCCGCGTTTGAGCACCAGCATGTCCGCCAGCGATGCCCGGGCGCGCATTTCGTCGAGCGAAAGCAGCCGGGTCTTCTTCACGAACTTGACGTCGACGTTCTGCCAGCGCGGATCTGAGCGCTTCGATCCCGCGTCGAAATACGGGCTGGCTGGGTCGAATTGGGTGACATCCGGATAGGCGCGACTGGCGATGCTGCAAACGCCCGCAATGCCGGGCTGCGCACAGGAGGAATGGTAGAAAAAAGCCAGGTCACCCACCTGCATGGCGTCACGCATGAAATTGCGCGCCTGGTAGTTCCTTACCCCGAACCATGGCAGCTTCCTGCCCGGTGCTGCGACGAGGTCGTCGATCGATACCTCATCGGGTTCCGATTTCATCAACCAGTAAGCCATTTCAATCTGTCGCTATCGGATTCGAAAAGAAAAAAGGCAGCAAGGGCTGCCTTCGACCGCCGGATTTATCCTGCGCTTTCACGCGACTTTCAACATTGCATCTGGTTCCCCGCAATGCGGCCAGACCCTCATCCTGAACCTGGGGTTCAGGTTGGCCGCTTCATGAAGAT
>JAYVST010000572.1:0-4990 GCA_043775255.1 Burkholderiales bacterium | reverse complement strand
GGCCTCCATCACGGGCAGCACGCTGTCGGCGAAAGAGCCGTGATTGCTTGCCGCGTCGCGGCGCTGCTCGCTTTCCCAGTGTTCGTATTCGCGCCGCCCGAAAATGTAGCGCGCATTGGGAAAGGTCGGCACCCAGCGCCCGTCCTTAAGGCGCGTGTTCCAGCCGACATGGTCGGCGTGCAGATGGGTGCAGAACACGAAGTCGACCTGCTCGGGATGTACACCGGCTGCGGCAAGACGCTCCAGATAAGGGGCTTCCTGGCGGTGCCACATGGGCCGCAGGGGGCGCTCCTTGCCGTTGCCGACGCAGCCGTCGACCAGTATCGTGTGCCCCGCAGTGCGCAACAGATAGCTGTGGAAACTCAGCACCGCCTGCCCCGCGTGGTCGACAAAGTCGGGTTGCAACCAGCGGTGCGCCTGCAAAAGTGCGGGGTCGAATCCGGGCAGCAGGAAGTCCACGGGCGCGAACGAGCCCTCGGACTCCACCACCCGCGCAACCGAGATGTCGCCGATCAGTTGCATTTGTCGGACGGATGCGAATCGACCAGGGTGCGCTGACCGTTCTTCACGCCGATGATGTAGGCGGCCAGCTCGGCATCGCGCTCCTTGTCGAAGCAGATATTGCCGCTCACCCCCACCATGTCGGTTTTCGCCAGCGCTTCGCGGATGCCGTTGCGTTCCGCCTTGAGTTTGGCGGGGTCGCCCGTGGTGCCGGCGCGCTTCATCGCGTCGGCCAGCACGTAGACGATGTCGTAGGCCGAAGCGTCGACATGATGCGCACCGGTCTTGATGATGCCGCGCTTCTTGGTCTCGTCGAGAAATTTCTTCTCGAAGGCGCGGGTGCGGTCGTTGGCGTCCCACCAGTACCAGGTGACGTACATCGTGCCTTCGCCGTCGGGTCCGAGCAGTTTCACCACGTCCGGGTCGGCCATCACCTGCGAGCCGATGATGATGCTCTTGTGGCCCTGGCGGCGCACTTCGCGCATCACCTTGGCGGCGCCGCCGGGCAGCCCGGCGAACGAGATGACCGCCGGGCTTCTGCCGGACAACTTGGTCACGTGCGGCGACAGGTCCGCCGCGTTGGTGAGATAGCCCTCGGCCGGAATCACTTGCTTCCAGCCGTTGGCATCGAGCAGCCTGGGCATCCATTCGGAGAGCGCCTTGCCGACGAACTCGTCGCTCGGGAAGATCACCACGGCGCTCTTGTCGGCGACCAGCCGCTTGGTCTCGAGCGTCTTGAGCAGGCGCGCGAACTGCTTGCCTTCATCCTCGATCACCCGCCAGGCCCAGATCTTGTCCTTGGTCAGGCCCGGCGCGGTGGCGGAATTCGGAATCTGCACGATCTCCAGTCGCTCGCCCGCAGCGAATGCGACCTGCGCCTCCTGGCTGGAGAACGGGCCGATGACGGCGAGCGCCCGCACGTCCTCGGCGAAGCGCTGCACCGCCACCTGGGCGTTCTTGGCTTCGCTGGCGGTATCGAACTTTTCGACCCGGAGCTTGCGGCCGTTGACCGCGCCGGCGGCGTTGATCTCCGCCACCGCGATATCCACCGCCACCTCGGAGGCGGCGAGGCTCGCATAGCGCCCGGTCTTGGGATGCGAAAGCCCGAGTACAAGCTCCTGCGCCACTACCGGCCAAGCGAACCCGGCGGCGGCGAAAAATGCCATCAATCTTGAGAGTTTCATGCGATGCTCCTGTGGTCGTGGTGTTTCAGTGGGATCCCAGATAGGCTGCGGTGAGACGTTCATCGGCCCGAATCTCCTCGCTCGTGCCGGCGATGACGGTGCGGCCGAGTTCGAGTACGTAGCCGCGCGAGGCGGCGCCCAAGGCCATGGCGGTATTCTGCTCCACCAGCAGGAGCGCAAGCCCGTCGCCATTGAGCTCGCCGATCAGGTCGAACATGCGCTTGACCAGTATCGGGCTCAAGCCCAGTGACGGTTCGTCCAACATCATCAGTGCCGGTCGCGCCAGCATGGCGCGGCCGATGGCGAGCATCTGTTGCTCGCCGCCGGACAGCACCGAAGCCGGCAGGTCGCGCCGCTGGCCGAGATTGGGGAAGCGTTCGTAGATCGCGGCAATCTCGCCTTTGACGTCGTCCTGCCGCGTGTAGGCGCCCAGCAGAAGGTTCTCATGCACGGTGAGGCTGACGAAAATTTGCCGTCCTTCGGGCACCAGGGCAAGTCCGGCAGCGACGCGCCGCGGCGCGCTCCAGCGTGTGACGTCGGCGCCGCGGTAGAGCACGCGCCCGCCGGCTGCCGGCACGGCGCCCAAGATGGCGCGCAGGAGCGAGCTCTTGCCCGCACCGTTGGCGCCCAGTACGGTGACGATCTCGCCGGCATCGAGGGTGAGCGAGAAGTCCTGCACCGCGCGCGTGCGGCCATAGCGCACTTGCAGGTTTTCAACCGCCAGCAGCATGGTCAGGCCGCCACACCCAGATAGGCTTCACGCACGTCGGGACTCTGGTGCGCCTCATCCGGTGAGCCGGAAAAGATCATGCGGCCGAAATTGAGCACGATCACGTGGTCGCAAAGCTGGCGCACGAACTGCATGTCGTGCTCGACCACCAGCAGGGTGATGCCGCGCGCCGACGCGCGCTCGAGCAGCAGGCGCAGCTCCGCGGTTTCGGTAGTGTTGAGTCCGGCCGCCGGTTCGTCGAGCAACAGGAGCTGCGGCCGGGCGGCCAGCGCGCGCACCACCTCGATGCGTTTCTGGATGCCGTACGGCAGGGTGGCGACGACCTGTCCCGGATAGGTGTTCAGGCCGGCGTCGGCCAGCGCCGCTTCGGCTTCGCGTGCGGCGCGTTTGCCGCGTGCCAAGGCCAGCGGAGAGGCGCGCCAGTGTTCCCCCAGCATGACGTTTTCCACCGTCGAAAGGTGCGGCATCAGGCGCACGTTCTGGAATGAACGTGCGATGCCGCGCCCGATGCGCAGCCGGGCCGGCAGGGTGGTGATGTCCTGCCCTGCCATCGTCAAGGCGCCCGCATCGACCGGGTAGACGCCGCTGATCAGGTTGAAGACCGTAGTCTTGCCGGCGCCGTTCGGGCCGATCAGCGCCGTGCGGCTGCCGCGGCGAACCTCGAAGCCGACCTGGTCGATCACCTTGAGGCCGCCGAAGCTTTTCGATACGCCCGTGAGGGACAGGATGGCTTCAGCCATGGCGCACCCGGCGCAGGAACGGCGCGTAGAGGCGCTCGATCAGCGTGCGCGTGACGAGTCCTTCGGGCCGCAGCATCATCACCAGCACGACCGCGACGCCGAAGACGATATAGCGGCTTGCCTCGAGGAACTTGAGACCGGGATCGAGTTCCGACACCCGACGCAAACCTTCCGGCACCAGCGTGAAAAAAATCGCCCCGGCGATCGGACCCCAGGCTGTCTGGGTGCCGCCCATGAGCACATAGAGCAGCACGAAGATGCTGAACACGACCCCGGTAGTCTGCACGTCGATGAAGTTGAACTGGTGTACCAGGAGCGCGCCGCCGATGCCGCCCAAAACCCCGCCGATGGTGAACGCCGCGACTTGCGTCAGGCGCAGATTGGCGCCGAACAAGAGCGCCACGTTCTCGTCGTCGTGCACCGCGCGCATGGCCAAGCCGAAGCGCGTGGCGAGCAGCCAGGCGACCGATGCGATCACCAGGAGGGTGATCGAGAAGACGATGGGCAGGCCGGCATACGCAGTCACTGAAAGACCGGCGGCGCCGCCCAGGCCGGGAATGTTGAGCAGGATGCCGCCGACGATTTCGGCGAACGCCAAGGTGGCCAGCACCATGTAGACGCCGCGCGTGCGCAGGATCGGGAATGAGACCAGAAACGCAATACCGCCGGCAGCCAGCCCGCCGGCGCCAATTGCCGGCAGGAGCGGGACGCCCAGCTTGAGAGTCAGGCCGCCGGCGACATAGGCGCCGATCAGCACGAAGCCGGAAGCGCCCAGGTTGAGGAGCCCCGCAGCGGCGGGCAGGAATACCGAATAGGCGATCACGATGTTGATCAGCAATTGGGCCAGGATGCCGGCAGCGTAGCCCGACATCAGAATTTCCCCTTGCCGATCCGGGTGTGGCCGAAGAGGCCGGTCGGCCGGAATATCAGGATCGCCAGCAACAGGCCCCAGACGGGAATTTTCTCGATTTCCGCGCCGAACCAACTGATCGCCAGCACCTTGACCAAGCCTACCAGGATGCCGCCTACGATGGCCCCCCAGACATTGCCCAGGCCGCCCAGCACCATGCCGGCAATGGCATCGGCGGCGACCCCGTCGCCCACGAAGGGTGAAACGGTGCGGTAGCTCACGGCATAGAGAATCCCCGCCACGGCCGACAGGGCGCCCGTGATGACGAACACCAGCGGCACGATGCGGTTGACCTCGATGCCCATCAAGGTGGCGGCATCCGGATTCTCGGCGATCGCGCGCAGGGCTCGGCCGATGCGGGTGCGGGCAAGCAGCGCGCTTAAGAGCGCCACGCTGACGAAGGCGAGTGCCAGGCTCGCCAGTTGCGGAATTCCGACCACCAGGCCGCCGATGCGCAAGTCGGTCTCGACAAAGGGCAGGGTGACGCGATGCGGTTCGGTGCCCCACAGCGTGATCACCAGGTGCTCGAAAATCAGCAGGAAGCCCAGTGAACTCACCAGCGGCAGGGCGTGCTCGGTGGCGTCGCCGTACTTGGCCTTCATGAAGCGATAGGTGAATCGCTCGATCACCAGTGAAGCCGCGATCGCCACGGCGATTCCGAGGCCTGCGGCCGCCAGCCAGTGCATCCCGAATCCCAGCGGATGCGCGCCTGCGGTGGCGAGCGCCCACATGGTCATCGCGGCCAGCATGAACAGGGCCGGAATGGTGAAGTTGAGAAAGTTCAGCATGCCGATGGTCAACGTGAAACCGACGGCAACGAAGGCGAGTATCCCGCCCAGCATCAGCCCGTTGACGATCTGCTGCAGGGCCTGCATGGCTAGGCCGTCACCTTGCGCACGGCGTCGATCATCGAACCCTTCATCAG
>JAYVST010000571.1:0-2818 GCA_043775255.1 Burkholderiales bacterium | reverse complement strand
AAAGAACTGCTCGACCGCATGCGCGTGGTGACGCGGCCGATGTGGGACGAGTTCGCCAAGGCGAACGGCGCCGAGGGCGCGAAGATCCTCGGCGACTACCGCGCCAAGACCGGCAAGCAGTGAGCCGGGCTAAGGCAGGCGATCCGCGGTGAAACAGGCCCTCAGCCGTTTGTGCGCGGCGATCGACCGCGCCAACGAATGGGGCGCCTGGTTCGCCGCGATCTGCTGCGCGGTGCTGGCGGCGATGCTGATCATTGAGGTCGGCGTCACCTCGCGCCTTGGCTGGTCACAGCCCTGGGCGGTTGAATACGCGTCCTATCTGTGCGCTGTCACGTTGTTCGGGGGCGCCGGGTATGCATTGCGCCATTCGTCGCACATCCGCGTGGCGGTCGCGCTGGAGTATTTTCCGGAGCCGCTGGTACGCGTGCTCGATTTCGCCTGCACCGTGGGGGCGATCGCGATCACCGGCATCATGGCCTACGGCTTCTACGACCTGGCCGCGCGCAGTTTCGAGCGCGGCAGCAAGTCCTACTTCACCATGCAGACGCCGCTGTGGATTCCGCAAGGTGTGCTGGCGATCGGCGTGTTCCTGTTGCTGGCCGCGCTGGTGGCGCGCGCCCTGCGCATCCTGATCGGCGAGGCGCCCGATCTGGTCGAGGAACGCTCGGCCGGCGAAGGGGCGGCGGAGTGAACACGCCATGATGGGCCCGTCGATGTTCATCCTGGCGGTGATGATGATCCTGCTGATGTCGAGCCTGTGGATCGGTTTCGCGCTCCTGGGCACCGGCATCATCGCGCTGGAGTGGTATCGCGACATGCCGATCCACCGCGTGCTGTCACAGGACGTATGGGGGCGCATCAGCGCCGACGAACTGGTCACCTTGCCGCTGTTCATCCTGATGGGCGACATCCTGTTCCACACCAAACTGTCCGAGTCGCTGTTCAAGGGCCTGGCGCCGTGGGTGAGCCGCCTGCCCGGCGGGCTGCTACATGTGAATGTGCTGGGCTGCACGCTCTTTGCTGCGGTGTCGGGTTCGTCGGCCGCCACCACCGCGACGGTCGGCCGCATGACCCTGGCGGAACTGCTCAAGCGCGGCTATGACCGCGACCTGTCGATGGGGTCGCTGGCCGGCGCCGGCACCATCGGCCTGCTGATCCCGCCGTCGATCCCCATGGTGGTCTACGGCGTACTGGCCGAATGCTCGATCCTCGACTTGTTCATCGCCGGCATCATCCCCGGCCTCATCGTAGCGGCGTCCTTCATCGGTTGGATCATGGTGCGCGCGCTGACCGACCCGACCGTCGCGCCCGCCAACCGCGAAACCGTGACCTGGGGTGACCGATTCGCCGCGCTGAAGGACCTGGGCCCGGTTCTGTTCCTCATTCTCTCGGTGATCGGCTCGATGTATTCGGGACTGGCCAGCGTGACCGAAGGGGCAGCCATCGGCGTCGGTGGCGCGTTGATCGTGGCCCTGGTGCAGCGCTCGCTCACCTGGGCCAACATGAAGCGCGCGCTGCTGTCCACCATCCGCACCTGTTCGATGATCGGGCTGATTCTGTGCGGCGCACTGTTTCTCGCCAAGGCCATGACCACGCTGGGCATTCCGGCTGCGGTGGCGGAGTGGGTCAAGTCGCTCGGCCTGACGCCGGCCATGTTGATCCTGATGCTGCTGGTGGTCTACCTGATTCTCGGCACCGCGCTCGACGGTTTGTCGGCGATGGTGATGACCCTGCCGGTGGCGCTTCCTCTGATCGCTGCCGCCGGCTTCGACAAGGTTTGGTTCGGCATTTTCCTGGTGGTGACGATCGAACTCTCCAACGTCTCGCCGCCGGTCGGCTTCAACCTGTTCATCATCCAGCAGATGACCGGCGATTCACAGGCGCGCGTGGCCTGGGCTTCGCTACCGTTTTGCATCCTGCTGCTCGCCTTCGTGGCCTTGATGACGGTGTGGCCGGAGATGATTCTCTGGCTGCCCAAGACGATGAAGGGCTGAAGCGGGCGGACCGGGCAGGTGAAGCGGGCGGAACGTGTTGGTCGGCCCATTGCCCTCTTCGCAATCCCTCGTAGTCGCGTTCGCACCGTCACAACGCAGCACAACAATTCCCTCGCCCCACGAAGTGGGGAGAGGGTCAGGGTGAGGGGGCGTTGCGGATTGCGGAGTCCCCTCACCCCGACCCTCTCCCCGCAAGCGGGGCGAGGGAGAAAGGCGATTCCCGCAAGCACGGCGAGAAAGACTTCGCGCCCGGCTGCGTCAATCGGTGTACTTGTACGACTCCGGGCTGAAGGTGGGCCGGTAGTCGGCGCGCGGGCATTGTGCGAGCAACACTTCGGCGCCGCCGGGGGCCGCACCAAGCGCCAGGGCGGCATCGGTATGCGCTACCCACACGCAACTCCAACGCGCGTAGGCCTTTCCTGCAACGACCAGTTGACCCGCCGTCACCAGGAAGAACTGGCCGCCGCCGGCGGAAGGCGCCGACGCAGCGTGCGTGCCTCCGCCTGGAATGCGAATGGTCTGGATCAGCATGCCATCGGCATCCTCTTGCACGGTCGTGACCTGCGGTGCTGCCAAACCGGCGAGGTCGCTCAAGGACGCCGAACCGAGCGGGGCTGAATGCCAGTGTTTCTTCGGCCACGGCTTCATCTTGTCGCGGCTCTCATGCAGGAACTGCGCACCGTTGTCCATCATCGGGCGCAAGGTGAAATACCAGAGGCCTTCCTTGTTCGCGGTGATCGGGCCGTAACCGGTGTAGGCGCCGGCGTAATGCACAGTGATCGGCGCGACCTGGTTGCGCCCCAGGGTGCCGCCGCCATTGACGA
>JAYVST010000570.1:0-7465 GCA_043775255.1 Burkholderiales bacterium | reverse complement strand
ATCAACGCGGACAATCTGGTCGAACGGGTTGACTCGAAGATGCCCCATCCGGTGACCGGCGACCTGGCCACCGTGACGACCTATTCCGATTATCGCGATCACAACGGGGTCAAGTTCCCGATGCGCATGCGCCAGTCCCAGGGCGGCTTCCCGGTCCTCGATGTCGAGTTCAAGGAAGTGGCGGTCAATCAGCCGGCGGGGATTCAGACGCCGGACAATGTGCTCAATGCGACCGAGCGCGTGGTGGCGGAGAAAGTGGCCGACGGCGTCTGGTTCCTCGCCGGTGGCTCGCACAACAGTGTCGCCATCGAGATGAAGGATCATATGGTGGTAGTCGAAGCGCCGCTCTACGACGGTCGCAGCAATGCGGTGCTGGCCGAGGTGAAGAAACTGGCGCCGGGCAAGCCGATCCGCTACGTGGTCAATTCACACCACCACTTCGACCACGCTGGCGGCTTGCGCGCGGCTGTCGCGGAAGGCGCGACCCTGGTGGTCAGCAGCGACGCCAAACCGTACTTCGAGCGTGTCTTGGCCAATCCGAACCGCATCAGGCCGGACAGCATGGCCAAAGCGGGCAAGAAGGCGAAAATCATGGCATTCGGCACCGGCAAGCAGGCGAAGAAAGTGTTCTCCGACGGCTCGCGCAGCGTCGAGATCCATTTGATCGCCGACAGCGTGCATGCAGAAGGCTTCAACCTGGTCTACCTGCCCAAGGAAAAGCTGCTGATCCAGGCCGACGCCTACACGCCGCTGCCGCCCAACGCGCCGGTACCGAATCCGCTCAACGGCAACAACGTCAATCTGGCGCAGAACATCGAACGCCTCAAGCTTGACGTCGACCGCATCCTGCCCCTGCACGGGCGGGTCGTGCCGCTGGCGGAGTTGCGCCGCACCGTGGGCAAGTAAGGGAAAAGCCGGCTGGGCGCGGTGATCGCGTGTCTGGCCGCGTCGGCGCGTCGCGGGCGCCGCCCGTCAATCCGGCACCAGCACCACCTTGCCGTGCGTCTTGCGCGTGGCAAGATCGATCATCGCCTGCGGCGCGTTCGACAGCTTGTAGGTGCTGGTCACCACCGGCTTGATCTTGCCCGCCTCGAGCAGGCCGAACAGGTCCTGGAACACCGATGCGGCCAGTTTCGGCTCGCGGCGCGACATCTCGCCCCAGAACACGCCGATGGCGCTGGCTGACTTGAGCAGCAGGCGGTTGGCGGCCAGGTTGGGGATGGCGCCGCCGGCGAAGCCCACCACGATGAAGCGTCCGCGCCAGTTGAGCACGCGCAGCGATTGCTCGGCGACGCGGCCGCCGACCATGTCGATGATGATGTCGGCGCCCTTGCCGCCGGTGGCGGCCTTGACCTGATCGACCCAGGCGTCGCTGGCGTAGTCCCAGGCGTCGTCGGCGCCGTGCGCGCGGCACACAGCCAGCTTGGCCGCGCCGCCGGCGGTTGCAAAAATCTTGCCGGCGCCCCAGGCGCGCGCCAGCTGGATCGCCGCTAAGCCGACCCCGCCGGCGCCGGCATGCACCAGCACCGTTTCACCCGGCTGCATGCGGCCGGCATCCTTGAGGCACAGGTGCGCGGTGGGGTAGACGATGGGCAGCGCCGCGCCCTCGGCGAAGGACAGATTGGGCGGGATCGGCGCGGCGGCGGCGTCATCAAGCAGCGCATGGCTGGCGTAGCCGCCGGTGGCGAGGTTGCCGCATATGCGCATGCCGGGTTTCCAGCGGCTGCCCGCGCCCGCCGCCTCGACGGTGCCCGCCACCTCGACGCCGGGCGTGAACGGGAACGGCGGCTTGACCTGGTATTGACCCTTGATCATCAGGGTATCCAAGAAGTTGAGGGCAGACGCCTCGACTTTCACGCGCACCTGCGCCGGGCCCGGTTCCGGACTGGGCAGGTCTTCGAGTTTCATTCCGTGGGGGTCGCACCACTCCTTGACGATCCAGGCTTTCATTGTTGACGCACTCCTTACATGTTGGACTGCGGAATATACTTGCGTGCTCGACTTTATCAACCCGTGCGCTCGGATGGGCCCGAAATCCGAGTAGGTCGGGCGCTGCCCAGGCATTAGCATTCGGCGCTGCCGGATATCCAGGAGATTGCATGAGCCACTACACGCGCCGCGGCGCGGTCGCCGTCATCACGATGGCCAACCCGCCGATGAACACCATGTCGCATGCCAACCGCAGCGCCGTGAAGGCCGCTCTGGATGCCGCCAATGCCGACCCGGAGGTCCGTGCGATCGTCATCACCGGCGGCGGCCGCGTTTATTCGTCCGGCGCGGAGATCAAGGAGTTCAACACGCCGGCTGCACTGGCCGCGCCCGGCCTGGGCGAAGTGATCAGGACGCTCGAGGACGGCCCCAAGCCGGTAGTCGCCGCCATCCATGGCGTGGCCATGGGCGGCGGTCTGGAACTCGCCCTGGGTTGCCACTATCGGGTTGGCGCGCCGGGTGCGCTGATCGCGCTGCCGGAAGTGAAGCTGGGCCTTCTGCCGGGCGCCGGCGGCACGCAGCGCCTGCCGCGCTTAGTCGGGGTGCAAAAAGGCCTCGACATGATCGTCAGCGGCGAACCGGTCAAGTCGGAGAAGTTCGCGCCCGGCACCCTGTTCGACGAGATTGCCGAGGGCGATCTGGTGGCGGCTGCCTGTGTATTCGCCGAGAAAGTGGCCGCGAAGGGCGCGCCGTTCAAGCGCGCGCGCGATCTCACCGCCACGTTGGATAACCCGGCCGAGTTTTTTGCCGCAGCCAGGGCGAAAGCGGCAAAGGACTTTCGTGGTTATCCGGCGCCGGCCAGATGCGTCACTGCGGTCGAGGCTGTGGTCACGCAGCCGTTCGATGCGGGCATCAAGGTCGAGCGCGATGCCTTTCTGGAACTGGTGGCGACCGTCGAATCGAAGGCGATGCGCCATTATTTCTTTGGCGAGCGCATCGTGGCCAAGATTCCGGATGTTCCCGACGACACGCCGCTGCGCGCGATCAAGACGGCCGCGGTGATCGGCGCAGGCACCATGGGCGGCGGCATCGCGATGAACTTCATCAACGCCGGCATTCCAGTGACGCTGCTCGAAATGAAGCAGGACGCCCTCGACCGTGGCGTGGCAACCATGCGCAAGAATTACGAGAACACCGCGAAAAAGGGCCGCATGACCATGGAAGAAGTGGAGAAGCGCATGGGCCTGATAACGCCCACGCTTTCCTACGACGACTTGAAGAATGCCGACATGGTCGTCGAGGCGGTGTTCGAAGACATGGCGGTCAAGGAAACGGTGTTCAGGAAGCTCGATCTGGTGATGAAACCGGGCGCCATCCTCGCCTCCAACACCTCCACCTTGGACGTGAACCAAATCGCGTCGTTCACCAAACGCCCGCAGGATGTGATCGGCACCCACTTCTTCTCACCCGCCAACGTGATGCGCCTGCTCGAAGTCGTGCGTGGCGCCGCCACCGCCAAGGATGTGCTGGCCACCACCATGAAGCTTGCCAAGACGATCAAGAAAATCGGCGTGGTCGCCGGCGTCTGTGACGGCTTCATCGGCAACCGCATGATCGAGCAGTACTCGCGCCAGGCAGGCTTCCTGCTCGACGAAGGCGCATCGCCCGAGCAGGTCGACCGTGCGATCGAGAAGATCGGCTTCGCCATGGGCCCGTTTCGCATGGGCGACCTGGCCGGCAACGACGTGGGCTGGTACATCCGCAAGAGGCGCTATATCGAAAAGCCCGGCCTCAAGTATTCGAAGACTGCGGACCTGATCTGCGAACAAGGGCGTTTCGGCCAGAAGACCGGCGCCGGTTGGTACGACTACAAGGCGGGCGACCGCACCGCGTATCCGTCGCCGGTGGTCGAGGATATCCTTGTCAAGTACCGTCAGACCATCGGCGTCGAGCCGCGTCAAATCACGGATGAAGAAGTCGTCCGGCGCCTGATGTACGCGCTGGTCAACGAGGGCGCGCACATCCTCGAAGAAGGCATCGCCATGCGCGCGGTCGATATCGACATGATTTACATGACCGGCTACGGTGTACCGCCCTTCCTTGGCGGACCGATGTTCTGGGCCGACCGCCAGGGGCTCGCGCACGTGGTGGCGACCATGCAGGAGTTCGCGGGTAATCCAAATGCCGATCCGGCGTTCTGGAAACCGGCGCCGCTGCTGGCGAAACTGGCGGCTGAAGGCAAGACATTCAATTGAAGCGCGCGGCGCCACAATTGCACCTGGATGCAAATGGCTAGGACGATTTGTCGATAGACGTTTTGGTCAGACCTGTAGTTCCGTACGATGAACTGAAGGCGACTGCACGAACCATCAAATTCAGCGGCAGCGAAGTGGTGGTGGCCAGTCCGGAGAGTTTGATCCGGATGAAGCAAGGAACCGGGCGCAACGTGGATGCTCGGGATATTGAATTGCTCAATGAGCTGATTTCGAAGCGAGACGAGGGAAATCCCGATGCGTGAGCTTTCGGTCCGGGAAAATGATGAGCGACTTCAATATCTTGAAAGCGCAAGGCAGTTCTTTTTGCAGGTCTGGCGTGAAAATCCGGACCTCATTGCGCACGGGGATCCTCGACTGAAAGAAATCGTCAATCCAGAGGGGATGTGGAGCCAGATGGATTCTCCAGCCCACGATATCGAGTTCGTACGCAAGCACGCAGACCAAACCTAAACACAGACAGGAGACTCATATGACCGACGCCGTCGTTGTATCCACCGCCCGTACCGGACTCGCCAAGTCCTGGAAGGGCGCTCTCAACATGACCCACGGCGCCACCATGGGCGGCGAGGTCATCAAGGCCGCCATGGAGCGCGCCCGGCTCGACCCCGCCGAGGTCGAGGACGTGCTGATGGGCTGCGCCAATCCGGAAGGGGCGACCGGCAGCAACATCGCGCGTCAGGCGGCGCTCATGGCCGGATGCCCGGTCACGGTGTCCGGCGCCACGGTCAACCGCTTTTGTTCTTCGGGGCTGCAAACGATCGCTCTGGCCGCGCAGCGCATCATCGCCGGCGAGGCGGACATCTATGTCGCCGGCGGGGTGGAGTCGATCTCGTGCGTGCAGAACGAAGCGAACAAGCACATGTACCGTGACGAGAATCTCATGGCGAAGAAGCCCGAGATCTACTGGAACATGCTGCAGACCGCCGAGATGGTGTCCAAGCGTTACAAGATCGGCCGCGAGGCCCAGGACCGTTACGGTGCGGCCAGCGTGCTGCGCGCTGCGGCCGCGCGCGACGCCGGCAAGACGAAAGACGAGATCGTCGCCATCAAGGTCAAGACCAAGGTAGTCGACAAGGCCACCGGCGTGGAGACCATCAAGGAAGTGCTGCACGACAAGGACGAAGGTATCCGCGCCGACACCACTTACGAAGGCGTCTCGCAGATCAAACCCGCCATCGAGGGCGGGGTGATCGCCGCCGGCAACGCCAGCCAGTTTTCCGACGGCGCTTCCGCAGCGGTGGTGATGAACGCCAGGCTTGCCGAGCAGCGCGGTCTGAAGCCGCTGGGCATTTATCGCGGGTTCGCCGTTGCCGGATGCGAACCCGACGAAATGGGCATCGGTCCGGTGTTTGCCATCCCGAAACTGCTCAAGAAGGCGGGCCTCTCGATCGATGACATCGGCCTGTGGGAATTGAACGAGGCCTTCGCGGTGCAGGTGATCTACTGTCGTGACCAACTGGGTATTCCGGACGACCGCTTGAACGTCAATGGCGGGTCCATCGCGGTCGGTCATCCCTATGGTGTGACCGGTGCGCGGCTGGTCGGGCATGCGTTGATCGAGGGCAAGCGGCGCGGTGTCAAGTACGTGGTGATCACCATGTGTGTGGGCGGGGGGATGGGTGCGGCGGGGCTGTTTGAGGTCGCCTGACCTGCTGCACTGACCCCTCACCCCGGCCCTCTCCCCGCAGGCGGGGAGAGGGAGTTTTCCGCTTTCCACAGGCAGACAGAGTGGGGGTTGCGCTCTGAGCAGGCAGACAGAGTTGGGGTTGCGCTCTTCGCTGGCGGAGAGATCGAACATTTGAAGCGGACATGGAATCGAAACTTCTCAGCCGGCGCGATCTGGCGTTCGTGTTGTACGAAATGCTCGACGTGGCCGGGCTCACGGCGCGGGCGCGCTATGCCGATCATTCGCGCGAGACCTTCGATGCGGCAATCGATCTGTCCGAGAAGATCGCGCTCGAACACTTCGCCCCGCACAATCGCAAGAGCGACGAACATGAGCCGACCTTCGACGGCGAGCGCGTCAGGCTGATTCCGGAAATCGCCGCGGCGCTCAAGGCTTTCGTCGATGCCGGCCTGATGGCGGCCGAGCATGACTACGAGTATGGCGGCATGCAGTTGCCGCTGGCGGTGGCCAAGGCCTGCTTCGCCTTTTTCAATGCGGCCAATGTCGGCACCGCCAGCTATCCGTTTCTCACCATCGGGAATGCCAACCTGCTGCTCGACCACGGCTCGAAGGAACAGATCGATACCTTCGTGCGTCCGATGCTGGCGGGCAAGTGGTTCGGCACCATGTGTCTGTCGGAGCCGCAGGCGGGTTCATCGCTGTCCGACATCCGCACCCGCGCCGTGCCCCAGCCTGATGGCAGCTATCGCCTGTTCGGCAACAAGATGTGGATTTCCGCCGGCGAACACGAGCTATCGGAAAACATCGTGCACCTGGTGCTGGCCCGGCTGCCCGGCGCGCCGCCCGGCGTGAAGGGCATTTCGCTCTTCATCGTGCCGCGCCGTCTGGTCGAGGCCGACGGCAGTGTCGGCGAACGCAACGACGTCACGTTGGCGGGTCTGAACCACAAGATGGGTTACCGCGGCACCGTCAATACCCTGCTCAACTTCGGCGAGGGCAAGTTCAAGCCCGGCGGCAGCGCCGGCGCCTTGGGTCAGCTGGTGGGCGAGGTCAATCGCGGCCTCGGCTGCATGTTTCACATGATGAACGAGGCGCGCATCGGCGTCGGACTCGGCGCCACCATGCTGGGGTATGCCGGCTACCTGCACGCGCTGGACTATGCGCGCAATCGTCCGCAGGGCCGCCATCCGGCCGCCAAAGACCCGAGCGCGCCCCAGGTGCCGATCATCGAGCATGCCGATGTGCGGCGCATGCTGCTGGCGCAAAAGGCCTATGCCGAAGGTGCGCTGGCCCTGAACCTGTATTGCGCGCGCTTAGTCGATGAACTGAAGACCGGCGCAACCGATGACGCGCGCAGGGATGCCGGCATGCTGCTTGACCTGCTCACGCCGATCGCCAAGTCCTGGCCTTCGCAGTGGTGCCTGGAGGCCAACAACCTTGCCATCCAGGTGCATGGCGGCTATGGCTATACGCGCGACTATCCGGTAGAGCAGTTTTATCGCGACAACCGCTTGAACGCGATACACGAGGGCACCCACGGCATCCAGGGACTCGACCTGCTCGGGCGCAAGGTGGTGCAACAGGGCGGCGCGGCGCTGGCCCTGCTGGGACGCGAGATGGAAAAGACCTGCCG
>JAYVST010000569.1:0-9497 GCA_043775255.1 Burkholderiales bacterium | reverse complement strand
ACGCCGAAGAAGGCGAGATCGTCGGCCAACTGCGCGCCGAATCTGGCGGAGGACGCGAAACTCGGCGCCAGGCCGAGGACTTGCAGCTTGGCAGCAAGCTCCGGGTCGCGGGCGATCTTCTCGATCTCTGCGTCCAAGCGCAGGCTGACTTCGCGCGGCAGGTTCTTCGGGCCGAACAGCCCGAACCAGCTGCGCGACTGGAAGTTCTTCATGTCGATGCCCAGCTCGTCGGTGGTGGGCACATTCGGAAACTCGGGGTTGCGCTGCGGGTTGAGGGCGGCCACTGCGGTGGCGCGGCCGGCCTTTACCTGCGGCAGGATGAACGGGTCGAGCACCATGGCGATGCGCCCGGACAGTAGGTCGCCGACGCCATCGACGATCGACTTGTAGGGCACATGTTGCAACTTGATGCCGGTGGACTGCTGCAAAACCTCGCCGGTCAGGTGCGTGATGGTGGCGATACCGGACGAACCGAACGCATATTTGTCGGGGTTCGCCTTTGCCAGCTTGATGAAATCCGGCAGGGTCTTCACACCAAGTTCGTTCGAGATGGTGAGCATTCCGAGCGAGCCGCACAGGCGCGCCAGGGCGGTGATGTCTTTGAGCGGGTCGTAGGGTGTCTTGCGCGCTGCGGGGGTGATCGCCATCACTGCGGTGGGTGCGACCATCAGGGTGTAACCGTCGCCGGGTGCCTGGGACAAGAGCTGGGCGGCCAGCGTACCGGACGCGCCGGGCCGATTTTCGACCACCACTGGCTGGCCCAGGGCGGTGGCCAGTCTGTCCGTATAGGAACGGGCGGCGTTGTCGGCCGAGCCGCCGGCGGCATAGGGAACCAGCACCTTGATCGATCGATTCGGCCATGCCGTTTGCGCAAGCGTCCATCGTGGCAGCGCGGCAAGTGCCGCCGAGCCGATCAGGGTGCGTCGATTTCGCGAACCGATGCGCATGGGGGTTTCCTGTCCCAGGTTGTCTTTATGTTTGGCTTGATCGGTGCAGCCATGTCCGAGTATGCCAGACGCGACTTTGGGTCGATTCATGACCGGCGGTCTAGAGGTCGGACGGAGATTCTCGATTGTCCAGGCCGGAAGGCGGCCCGCCCGGTGCGCTACCGGGCGCGGGCCGGCAAAAAATCGCCGCCGTCGACAAGCCGGGAGGGGACTTGCTGCGCCAGGATGAATCGATCCATCAATTCCCCGAACCCGCGCGGGTTGTCCTGCGAAAGGCGATGATCCGCATTCGGCAGCACGGCGCGTCGATGGTTCGGCAGCAGCGCGCAAATCCGCTCCGCCGTAGCCGGCGGCAGCACCGTGGCCTCCGCGCCGCCGAACACCAGCACGGGCAGGTCGGTGCGAATGGCATCGCTGTGATCGTTCACCAGAGCGGCTTCGCATTCGCCTACCCCGGCGGCGTGATAGCGCCAGCGGAACACTGCGCCGCCGCCACTGCGGCCGTCATCCGAAGTTTGTTCGAGCGCATGGCCGAGAGTGTGTTCGATGATTTCATCGGACCAGCGCGAAGAGAACGGCAGCGCATCTCGCGCCGTTGCGCGACTGGAGAACGAGGCATGCGCGCGCACCTGGGACTGCACCAGATCATTGATGGCCGGCGGGATCGCAGGCGCGGGATTGGCAGCCATGATCGCAAGGACCAAGTCTGGGCGCAAATGCGCGACCATCAACGCCAGCATCGCACCGGTGGCCTGGCCGACAAGAAACACCGGGCCGCACTTCAATGCCTCGATGAAGGCGACAAGATCATCGCGATGGTTGGTGAGGCGATAACCGAGAGCGGGCTGGTCTGACAGCCCGTGCCCGCGCAAACCTGGCGCGAGAAATCTGTTCGGTAATGTGCTCTCGGCGACCACGTGATCCCAGACGCGATTGCCGGTGCGGTTGGGGTGGATCAAAACGATCGCCGGAGTCATTCCCGGCCAGTCGATCGTATGCAGGGCCGGTCCGCGCGGGGTGCGGACCTTGAAATCGATGAAGGCACGCATGGCGGAGTCAACTTCCGACTTGAATTGCAAGAGATGGAAAACGGAGTCTGCGGGAGTGCGAAAGGAAGCCGGCAATCAAATCGGCCGGAGACGATCACACCGCGCGATTCGCATGATAATGGTGCTGCATGACAGATCGGACATCGATTTTCTGCAAGGGCGCACCGGCGCAGGCGGCAAAGAAGCCGACTCTCACGACAGGCCAGGTGGTGACAGCAGGCCTTGCTGGCGCGCCACTATCCGCCGGACTTCAGGGTCGGCAGGCAGTTGCTGCCGCTCTGGTATGCGAAGATTGTTTTGGTCGTACCGTTGTCCATCCTTGACACCGCCAGCCACCACTCCGCAACATCAGTCGGATGTTCGAACCTGGTTCAATCGGAAGCGAAACATGTTGAAAATCCTCGGCCGCGCCAACTCCTTCAACGTTCGCAAGGTGCTGTGGACCTGCGACGAAATCGGCATTCCGTTCGAGCGTGAAGACTGGGGCCGCGGATTCCGCCCGACATCGACGCCCGAGTTCCTTAAACTCAATCCGGTGGCGCAGGTGCCGTGCGTGATCGACAACGGTTTCGTCATGCGCGAATCGCATGCCATCATCCGCTATCTGTGCGCCCGGCATGGCGCCTGGCAGCTGTATCCGCAGGACCTGCAACAGCGCCAGCGCGTGGACCAGTGGCTGGACTGGATTTCCTACGACGTCACCCATTCGATGCGCGGCGCCTTCCTTGGCGGGCAAATCAAGGAGGCGCCGTGGAACAACCCGTGGTTCGTCGAGCAGGGCAGAAAAGATCTCACCGACCAGATGCGGCTGATGAACGCGCACTTGTCGGAAAGCGGACCTTACATGTTGGGCGCGGACTTCACCCTGGCGGACGTGTCGGCCGGGCTGGTGGTCAATCGCTGGTTTTCGCTGGCCGATGTGCAACGCCCCGAATACCCGGCGCTCTCGGCTTATTACGAGCGCCTTACCGAACGGCCGGCATACCGGGCACATGGCCGCAACGGCCTGCCGTAGCTGCGCGATTGGAACTGACGCTCGCCCGGCGCGACAAAACCGGTTGCGCCATAGGCGCGCGCGCCATGCCGAACCCGCGCGTTGGGCCACAACCGTTCTGATCGACCGGCTTGTTTTGATTGACCGGCTTCGTCAGGCCGACTGCCTGCGCCGCCGCGCGACTGCTCCGACCAGCGCCAACCCAGCCAGCATCAAGGCATAGGTTTCCGGCTCCGGCACTGCGGCCACGCGAAACGCCAGCACCATCGTGTCGTTTTCCAATCCGGCGTCGTAGCTCTGCAGGACACCGGCGGCGTCGAGCAGCTTGCCCGCGCGCGATATGAAGTCGTTGTCGTTGCCGACAAACAGGAAGTATTGGCCGCTGCCGTCGCCCACCGGCACCAAGCCGAGCGCTTCCCATTTTTCGGAAATGGTGTTGCTGTCGCCCGGCGCGGTGTTGAGGTTGAGGCCGATCTTTGCCAACTCGCTGGTGCCTGCGGCACCGAGCTTGCCAAGCATGTTGAGAGCCTCGGTCCACTGGATCGGGGTCACGCCGACGTTGAGCACGCCGCCCGGTGCGACCTGCGCGCCTTCGGCGTCCAGACCGGTCAGGTTGGTCGCGGTCGACAGATCGGCCAGCAGGATCGACTTGAACACCGGCGCACCCGATGCGCCGCGGCCGTTGCCGTCGCGCGAGAGTATCAGCAGCTGATGGTCGTTCAAGGCCACGATGGCGCTTTGCGCGCCTGTGCGATTGACCGCGGGCGTACCGCCGTTGTCGTCGATGCGCGGCAGTTGAATCACGTATTGCTTGGTCGGCGCCGAAGGCGTGTCGTTGCCTGCTATGTCGTACACCACCAGGCGCGCGTTCGAACGGCCCTGGTTGCCGGCGCCGGAATCCTGGATGGTCGCGCTTTGCAGGAGGCCGAACAATTTGGTGCCGTCCGGACTCTGGGCAATGCCTTCCATGCCCTGGTTGATGCGCCGCCCGCTGACCGGCGGATCGGCAGCGAAGTTGATCGTGCCGGCCGGCGAATTCGGCACCAGCGCGGAAGGCAGCTGCAGCTGCCCGACCAGTTCCTTGTTGGCGTTGAAGCGGTAGATGTAGGCGCCGTATTCATCGCCGACCCAGCCGCTGCCGGCCCGGCCGGCGCGATTGTCGAGGATCAGGCCTTCGGCGTCGAGCGTGAGTCGATTGGTGACGGTGCCGTCGCTTTGGGTGGTGTTGCCCGATGCAGTGGGGACCTTGGTGCCGAACAGGTTTGTCGCAGGTCCGGTCGCCAGCAGGCCCGTGGTGTATACCGGTGCAGTGAGCGGATTGTTGTCGTGATCGTAGGTGAAGCGGGTCGATCCGGTAAAGGTCATTGCGATCTGGTTCTGCGCCACGATGGGTGCGGCCAGGGTGTAAGGCGTGAACGTGAAGCTGAAGGCGTTGATGCGCGCAGCGTAGTTGGAGAACGTGGCGCCGCTGTTGTAGCCGCGATCGGGAAGGAAGTTGAAAGTGCCGCTCCAGCTGCCGTTGCCATTGTTGGTGAATCCGGTGATCTGCATGTCGGAGATCGAGCCCAGGGTTTCACCGGTGGCCAGGTCGATGCTGTTGGCGGCGACGCGACCGACGCCCTGCAGCCCAAGGTTGACGAAAGTGGTGCCGCCGAGTGTCACACCCGCGCTCGGCCAGGACCCGGTATTGGGCGTGAACACGTCGCGGTTGGCGGCGGTGTATTGCGCGCTGGCCGGGAAGGGCAAGGCCAGCAGGGCAACCAGCGCCATTGCACAAGGCGTGGGGTGGAGCTGCGACTTGCGGGTTTTCTGTGGTGCTTGCATAGTGGTCCGGACTCTTTCCGATGGTTATGGTTGGCGTTGCCGGTCGTCGCCATCGCTGTGCGCTCAAGCAGGTGGCGATGCGTCAGTGTGCGCAAGCATTGTTTCAAACGTGTTACACCGAGCGTCGCGGGCAAGGTCGCAGGCGCAAAAAAAAAGCGCCCCGCCGTTGCGGGCAGGGCGCGGCACCCGAGTGCGAGGATCAGCGTGGCACGCCTTTGCGCCGCGCGGCCGCAGCCAGGAAGCCGAGGCCCGCCAGCAGCATTGCCCAGGTTTCCGGTTCCGGCACCGGGTTCACCTGTAGGGCGACGAACTGGGCCGATTCGAAGCGGGTATCCGAGTATGGTCCGTTCGGCCTAATGCGGGTCGACCTGCCCCATGCATGGATGTCATGTTCGCCCTTTAATTTTGAGTAGCTAGCCGCAGCGAACTTCTCCTACTGCATTCAACTCGGAGAGACCGATGGAGAAAGCACTTTTGGCGGGCCAGGTCATCCTGTTCGGCGCGATAGCGGGGCGGCGCCTCGATCAGTCGCCTTTGCCGTCGGCCCGACCGCATCGTCCGGATTACCCGTTACCCTGGCGAGCCAGACGCTGGCGGTTTGCGCAGTCAGCGGATTGAGCGTGAGTCTGGTTGCCAACGGCACTTGCACCCTGCAATCGCAGCAGGCAGGAGATCCGATTTACCTGCCGGCCAACCCGGTGGCACAGTCGTTCACGGTCTCTGCACAGGCCGGCGGTGAGAGCGGCGACGTGCCGTTGCCGGGCTGGGCACTGGTTCTGCTCGGCGCCGGGTTGGCAAGTCGATTGCGCAAGGCACACGGCGCCCGGACGGCCGGATGACAAGCGGCGACGAGCCCGATCCCCGCCCGGCGACGCGGCCGTTTGTCGGTCGGGTGCTCGCCTTTCTAGCCGTCTTCACGATGCTCCAGGGACTCTACGGCGCCGCTGGCGGGAGCTGGATTGAACGCCTGGTGATCGACGACATCACCGTTGGCAGCGCCGCCTTTGTCATCAACGCGCTCGACCCGGCAGTCCGGGTGGTCGCTTCGGGGTCCGCGCTCAAGGCCACCGGCGGCGGACTCAATGTATTGAATGGCTGCGAGGGCACCGACGTGCTGTTCCTGCTGACGGCGGCGCTGCTGGTGGCGCCGATCGCATGGCGCTGGCGCTTGGCCGGTGTGGCTGCGGCATCGGTGCTGGTGTTTGCCGCCAACCAGGTGCGCGTGGTGGCGCTGTTCTACGCCTTCCGCATCGATCGCGCGTATTTCGACGCCCTGCACGGGTATGTCGGGCCGCTGATTCTGGTGGCGATCGGCGGCTTGTTCTTCGCCTGGTGGATCGACAAGTTCGACCTGCGGCATTGCGGTCCTTAATCAATCCGTCATCAAGCCATTGCACAATCGTCATTGGACGTTCATGCTGGCTCACTCCATCGAGGAGGTTTGATGAAGGATTTTATGCAGGCTCTCAAAGTGCAACGCTGGGACGATCACCGCTATTACCACCACAGTCGGATCAACCAATCATTGCATCTGCTAAGCGCGCTCGGTTTCGTTTGCGCCTACGTGTATCTGTTGATCGACCCGGTGATCTCGGCCTACGTTGGCTGGCTGATATCGATGACTAGCCGTCAGGCCGGGCATTTCTTTTTCGAGCCCAGGGGCTATGACGAAGTCAACCAGGCCACCCATGAACACAAGGAAGAGATCAAGGTGGGCTACAACCTCAAGCGCAAGGTGGTGCTGCTGTCAGTCTGGGTGCTGGCGCCGCTCGCCCTGGCGCTGGATCCGGCCCTGGGCGGGTTGATCCGGCCGGAAGGGTTCTGGCGCGACACCGGTCTGGTGTGGCTGGCGCTCGGAGCGGCCGGGCTGTTGTTCCGCACGGTGCACCTGTTCTACCTCAAGGACATGCGGACCGGCCTGGTTTGGATCACCAAGATACTCACCGATCCGTTTCACGACATTCTCCTCTACCACCGCGCGCCGCTGCACCTGTTGCGCGGCGAGTGGATCGACCCGCAGCACGCGCGCCGGCACGGGTGAGGGCGCGCCCGCGCCGCGCCGAACCCGATGTGGCCGAGTTGCGTTCGTTGCTGCAAGGTCCGTCGCGTGGTCAGGCGCGACGGCCGATGCGCGACATGATCTCGCGCATCAGGCGGCGGCGAATGGTCTTGCCGCTGGCATCCGGGGCGCACCACCACCAACGGTCCTCCTGCATCGCGCGGGCCGCAGCGATGAAGCGGGTGGCCACCTCCTCGAATTCGTGCGCCCCGTAGTTGAGACTGAAGATCAGGCGCCCGCTGCCGACCCAGGAGAGCGCCAGGCCTTCGGCGCGCAAGTAGTATTGCAGCATCCAGTTGTAGCGCGAGGGGCTGTCGTAGAGCACGGTCCAGATGGTCGACAGGTTCGCCACCCGCACCGGCAGGCCGGCGGCGTCGAGGCGGGCGTTGAGTTCGGCCGCGCGTGCGTTCCAGGTGTCATCGAGGCCGTGATAGGCCGCCAGGACTTCGGGCGTTTCCAGCGCCTTGAGAAACTCATGCATCGCGCCCATCACGTAGGGGTGGGCGTTGAAGGTGCCGCGCGCGAAGCAGATGTCGGCCGGCCGGTCCGCGCGAAAACGCTTCATCAGGTCGGCGCGGCCGCACACCACCCCCACCGGCAGGCCGCCGCCCAGGGTCTTGCCGTAGGTGACCATGTCGGCCTTGACCCCGAAGTACGCCTGCGCGCCGCCTGCGGCCAGGCGAAAGCCGACAAACACCTCGTCGAATATCAGGGCGATGCCGCGTTCGGTGCAGACGGCGCGCAATTGCTTAAGCCATGCGGTATAGGCAGCCCGGTCGAAGCCGGCGCGGCGGCCGTTTCCGAGCAGCGAAGAGTCGCCCGGCGCGCCTGCGTTCGGATGCAGCGCCTGCAGCGGGTTGACCAGGACGCAGGCGATGTCGCGTCGCTTCCTGAGTACGCGCAACGCATCCGCATGCATGTCCTTGAGGGTGTAGGTTTCGTGCGCCGGCAACGGGTTGCCGATGCCCGGCTGCACGTCACCCCACCAGCCGTGATAGGCCCCGCAAAAGCGCACCAGGTGCGTGCGGCCGGTATGGTAACGGGCCAGCCGCACCGCCTGCATTACCGCCTCAGTGCCGGACATGTGGAACGAAATTTCGTCCTGCCCCGAGATCTCGCGCAGGCGACGCACGTTGTAGGCGACCACTGGATGGTAGGCGCCCAGCACCGGCCCGAGCGCGCGTACCAGGTCGCTGCCCTGATCGATGCAGTCCTTGTAGAAATCGACGCCGAACAGGTTGACCCCGTAGGAGCCGGTCAGGTCGAAGAAGCGGTTGCCGTCCATGTCGGTGAGGTGCACGCCGGAGGCGGCACGCATGAACGAACCGGCGCGCAAGTGGGTGCGAACATGCCGGCTGTACTGGAACGGAACCCGGTAGGCGCTGGTGAAGCGCAGGTCGGAAATCGCGCTCTCGACCTCATCGGTCATTTGGGCGGACGCTGCGAAGCGCTGCTCGAACAACGCGGCCAGGCGCGTGAATCCCGCGCGCCGCAGCGCGGCGACATCGTCCGGTGCGTTGTCGCTGTTGTAGAAATGGGCCTCGTCGAATTCGTAGTGCGGCAACAGCCGCGCGACCCGTCGTGCCATGCGCGAGTGACCCGCGAGCGACGGGTGTTTGGCTTTCGACAGCTCGAGGCGGGCGCGGAGCCTGCCGAACGACGTGGCGGCGGCGACAAGACCGAGGGCGGCCAAGGCTACGGTGCTGGTTTCAATGTCCATGAAACTGCGGTTTACGCCGCGCACGCTACAGGATTGTGAACGTGAAGACCCCGCCTGTGCTCAGGCTATTGCAGGAAGACCTCAACTTCCTTTTCACGAACCGCATTCCGCGCCGCTGGACGACGATTTTCATGGGCTGGTTTTCGCGCATCGAAGCGCCCGTGGTGCGCGACCTGTCGATCGCGGTCTGGCGTTTTTTCTCCGGACTGGATCTGACGGAGGCGAAAAAGGACCGCTTTGCCTCCATGCACGATTGCTTCACCCGCGAACTCAAGGCCGACGCGCGCACCGTCGATCGGGCGGCAGACGTGCTGACGAGTCCCTGCGACGCCATCGTCGGTGCGTGCGGGTCGGTTGCGGATGGCCTGCTGTTCCAGGCCAAGGGTTTTCCGTATCGCCTCGAAGACCTGATTCCGGACACGGGCCTTGCGGCCCGATTTCGCACCGGCAGCTATGTCACCTTGCGGCTCACCGCAGCGATGTATCACCGTTTCCATGCGCCGCATGACGCCACGCTTAAGCGCATCACCTATGTGTCGGGCGATACATGGAATGTGAACCCGGTGGCATTGCGGCGGGTCGAACGCCTGTTCTGCCGCAACGAGCGCGCGCTCCTGCCTCTGCAACTGGCCGTCAACGGCGACACCATCGCGCTGGTGCCGGTGGCAGCGATCCTGGTGGCCGGCATTCGCCTGCATTGCGTCGATGTGGCGATGAACCTGCGCTATCGCGGCCCCAACCTGATCGACTGCGACGCAACCTTCGTCAAGGGCCAGGAAATGGGCTGGTTCGAACATGGTTCAACGGCGGAGTCTCAGCGTTAACTGAACAGTCGAGTCTCAGCGTTGACTGAACACTGACTGATCGGTTTTTGAGTGTCGGCGAATGTGGCGAGGTCAAAGAA
>JAYVST010000568.1:0-10015 GCA_043775255.1 Burkholderiales bacterium | reverse complement strand
GGGTGGGTGGCCGGCGATGCGATTTCGCACGATGTTGCTCTCAAGGATGTGTTTGAAGGCAACACTGTGCTGTCTTATTCCCTGAAGGCGGGGTGCGCCATTTTCGTGGTAGTGGTGGGCAAATGGCTCGCCGCGCGCGCAAGCGCTAAGGGCCACGCAACCCGTAGTGCGTAAGCCCTGCCACGCAGGCTGATTGGATTGTTGGATTGTTGGATTGACCGGTGAAGGGCCGCCTTTCGGGCGGCCCTGTTGTTTTTTGGGCTGTCAGGCCGATATTGCAACCCCGCCGCTCTTGATGGTTAACTGCAAGAAAGCGTATCATCGTACTGTTTATTCTGCGAAAAACCGTCCCTTGTGCTGCTTGTCGTAGAATCCGGGCTGTTCTCGGAGACGGTTGGTCGGCCAATTTCCGATATTGGTCAGCGGGTGTAGTGCGCAAACCTGCGAATGCTGGCTTACAGCCCTAGGGCTGGACAGGCGTTGGTCCGACGAAGAACGATTGCTGCGTCAGGGGGATGCGAATGGCCAAGCTAAAAGGCGATTTCTGGAAATCTGATTGGTTCATCGGAGTGGTTATTGCCGTCCTGATGCTGATTTTCAAGAATGGCGACCTGTTGGAAAGCCTCGAGCGCAAGGCCTACGACCTGGGCGTCAAGGCCTCCTCGAAAGCGCCGAATGAAAAGATCGCGATCATCGCGATCGATGATCAAAGCATCAACAATATCGGGCGCTGGCCTTGGAGCCGGGACATCCACGCGAAGATGACCGACATGCTGGCCGGCGCCAAGGCCAAGGTGATCGGCAATACGGTGTTTTTCTTCGAGCCGCAGCAGGATCCGGGGCTTGTCTACATCAACAAATTGCTGGAGATGTATGGCAAGACAGCGCCTGCCGCCGGCGCGCAACCGGGAAGCGAGACCGTCGCGGGCACGCAAGCGGCCGCAAACGATCTGTCCCAGTTTGGTACCCTGCTCAAGCAGGCTGAAATCGATCTTAATACCGATCGCAAGTTGGCAGACAGCTACACCAAGGCCGGCAACGTCATGCTGCCGCTGGTGTTTTCGCTTGGCGATCCGCGCGGAAAGCCGGACAAGCCGTTGCCGGATTTCGCCATCAAGAGCTCCTTCGATGACAAGTCCGGGCAGGCCATCCCTTCGGCGGCGATCCAGCTTCCTATTGACGTTCTCGGCCGGGCCGCAGCCGGCATGGGCCATTTGAACGATCTGCCCGATGTGGATGGCGGGGTGCGGACGGAGCCTCTGGTGGTCCAGTACTTCGACCGCTTTTTTCCGTCCTACGCGCTGATGATTGCGGCCAAGAGTCTCAACCTGGGCGTCGGCGATATCAAGGTGGCCTGGGGTGAGCAGCTCAAGCTGGGCAAACTCGCCATCGTCACCGACGACCGAAACAGCATGTATACCTACTATTACAAGGACCGCGAGGGCAAGAAGGCGTTCCAGATCGATTCGTTCTATGACGTGTTCACCGGCAAGATTCCGGCGTCCAAGTATGCCGACAAGATCGTCCTCATCGGCCCCACTGCGGCCGGTGTCGGCACCAGTTTTCCGACGCCCGTCTCCGCAGCGATGACACCGGTGGAGAAGATGGCCCATTCGGTCTCGTCGATCCTGTCCGAGCATTTCTTTGTCGTTCCCGGCTGGGGCGTTTGGGTCGAGCTTTTGGTCTTTCTGCTGGTTGCGGCCTACCTCGTGGCCATGTTGCCGCGCTTGAAAGCCCGCCCGGCGGCGATGATCACGCTCGGCGTTCTGGTTGCCCTGCTCGCGACGCATTTTGCGATGATGGTTTCGGCCGGGATGTGGCTGCGGCTGATGGTGCCTGCCAGCCTGCTCCTGGTGGGGCATCTGTTGTTGACTACCAAGCGCTACATCGTCACCGAGGCGGGAAAGCAGAAGTCCGACGTCGAATCCGCCGAGTCCAACAGGATGCTGGGGCTTGCATTTCAGGGGCAGGGCCAACTGGACATGGCGTTCGACAAGTTCCGCAAGGTGCCTTTCGATGGTGCCGTGATGGACAACATGTACAACTTGGCGCTCGATTTCGAACGCAAGCGGCAATTCAACAAGGCTCAGGCCGTGTATGAGCACATGGCCGGCTACGATCCGAAATACAAGGATCTCGAACAGAAAATCCTGCGAGCCAAGAACCTTTCCGAGACCGTCATCCTCGGGGGCGCCTCCGGGCGTACCAACACCAGCATCCTTGACGGCGCCGGCGCCGGCGAGAAACCGATGCTCGGGCGCTACCAGATCGAGAAGGAACTAGGCAAGGGTGCGATGGGCGTGGTGTACCTCGGGCGCGATCCGAAAATCAGCCGGGTGGTGGCGATCAAGACGATGGCTTTGTCGCAGGAGTTCGAAGCCGATGAACTCGACGAGGCGAAGGCACGCTTCTTCCGCGAGGCCGAGACGGCCGGACGCCTGAATCACCCGCATATCGTCACCATTTACGACGCTGGCGAAGAGCATGACCTTTGCTTTATCGCCATGGAACTGCTCAAAGGCAAGGATCTGGTGCCCTTCACCAAGCCGGAGGTTTTGCTGCCGATGTCCCGCGTGGTCTCGATCGCGGTGCGGGTGGCCGACGCGCTGGGTTACGCGCACCGGCAAAACGTAGTGCATCGGGATATCAAGCCGGCGAACATCATGTACGACCCCGAGTCCGACAACCCGAAGGTCACCGACTTCGGCATTGCTCGGGTGACTGACTCGTCAAAGACCAAGACCGGCATGGTGCTTGGCACGCCGTCGTACATGTCGCCCGAGCAACTTTCGGGCAAGAAGGTTGACGGTCGCTCCGACCTGTTTTCGCTTGCCGTTAGCCTCTATCAGATGTTGAGCGGTCATCTGCCGTTTGTCGGCGACTCGATGGCGCAATTGATGTACAAGATCGCCAACGAGGTGCCGGCCGATATCCGCACACTCAACCCACAAGTACCGGACGGGTTGGCGGAGGTGTTGCTGAAGGCCATGGCGAAGGATGCTGACGAGCGCTATCAGACTGGCGAAGAACTCGCCGCCTCCTTGCGGCCGTATGGCGAAACACCTTCCACGTCAACCGGCATGAACATACCGGCCGCCCAGCGAACCTCCGCACAACCGGCCCACGGGCCGTCAACCCAGTCGATCGCGACGGGTGCGCTTTCAACAGCTGCGCTTGCCACCGCGTCGGTTGTACCCCAGCCTGCGCCACCTGTGACCAATCCGCATGCCGGCGAAACCGTCGTGCTGCGAGCGCCGGTCGATTCGGACAAGACCGTCGTGCTGCAGGCGCCGATCGACTCCGACAAGACTGTCATCTTGCAGGTACCGCCAGTGGCAGCCGCGCCTAAAGCACCGAATCCTGCCAAGAAACCGCCACCCGATGTGGACATTTCCCTTTAAGGCATGCGCATGAACCTTGCAGACGCGATCGAGATCGTCGGCCATTCCGATCCCGGCATGGTGCGCTCCCACAACGAGGATTCGATCGCCAACGACGCGCGAAACGGTCTGGCGATTCTCGCCGACGGAATGGGCGGTTATAACGCCGGCGAGGTCGCCAGCGGCATGGCCACGACGGTTCTGATGACCGAACTGCAGAGCGCGATATCGCAGCGCGCGCCGTTCGAGCACGACCCCGAAAGCGGCGCCGAGTTTCGTACCCATGCCGCGCGCATGTTGCGCGATCAGATTGCCAAGGCCAATCACTCGATTTTTTCGGCTGCGCAATCGCAGCCGCAGTATGCCGGGATGGGCACCACGCTGGTGATGGCGCTCTTCTACGACAACAAGATGACCGTCGCGCATATTGGCGACTCGCGCCTCTACAGGCAGCGTGGCAGCGAATTCGTGCAGATCACGCGGGACCATTCGCTGTTGCAGGAGCAGATCGACAGCGGCATGATCACCGTCGAGGAAGCCAAACACTCCCAGAACAAGAATCTGGTGACGCGCGCGTTGGGCATCGACCCGACCGTCGAGGCGGAGATCCACGACTACGAGACCAGACTCGGCGATATCTATCTTCTATGTTCCGACGGGCTGTCGGACATGGTGGCGGACGAGGAAATCGGCCTGACGCTAGAGACGCTCGGAGGTAATCCGAATCTGGCTGCGCAGCAACTCGTCCAGATGGCCAACGACAATGGCGGGCGTGATAACGTGTCGGTGCTGCTTGTCAAGATTGTCAAGGAATACCCCGCTGCGAGGGGGCTTTTCGGCAGGTTTTTGGGGTGGTTCAAGTAAACTTGGGCGAATGTAAGTCGCTCGAGCGTCAACAGCGAAAGAGAAAAAGGAACGGGCTATGGCGAAGCTAATTCTCAGCATGGACGGGCTGGTGCTCAAGGAAATTACCTTGACCAAGGAACGCACCACCATCGGACGCAAGCCGCACAATGACATCCAGATCGACAATCTTGCGGTGTCCGGCGAGCACGCTGTGATCGTGACCATCCTCAATGACTCGTTCCTTGAGGACCTCGGATCGACCAATGGAACCCTGGTCAACGGCGCACCGATCAAAAAGCACTTCCTGCAGCCGAACGACGTGATCGAACTTGGCAAGTACAAGCTCAAGTACATCAACGAGGCGCCCAAGGCCGCAGCAGCGGCTGATTTCGAGAAAACCATGGTGTTGCGTCCCGGCACCATGCCCCGGCCGGCGCCGGCGGCGGCGCCCGCAGCGGCGGCGACGGCAACTGCTGCGATACCGGCGGCAGCACCGGCAGCCCCGACCAGACAGGGGGCGATCCAATTGCTTTCGGGGGCGAATGTCGGCAAGGAACTGCTGCTGACCAAGGCCCTGACCACGCTCGGCAAACCCGGGGTTCAGGTGGCTGTCATCACGCGCCGCCCGCAGGGCTACTTCATCACGCATGTGGAAGGCGCGAACTTTCCTGTGGTCAATGGCAAGACGCTTGACGCGCAGGCCCATCCCTTGAACGACCATGACGTGATCGAGATCGCCGGGACCAAGATGGAATTCTTCTACAAGTAGACCCGCGCTTACGGCGCGGGGCGGCGCCGGACATCTGCCCACGCGGGCGCAACGTCTATCCAGGAGGCGCGGTGAAACAGCACATTGTCCGGATTGGACTTGGTCTGCTTGTGTTGATGCTGTTTCTTGTGCATGCTGCGGAGTTTTTCAATATCCGCATCATTTCGCAGCTGGACGCGATCATCTACGATGCACGGGTTCGCCTGACGATGCCGGGCAAACTTGACGACCGCATCGTCATCGTCGATATCGACGAGAAAAGTCTCGGCAAGCTGGGTCGTTGGCCCTGGAGCCGCGACAAGATGGCCGAACTCATCGACAAACTGTTCATCAAGTATGGCGTCGTGATGGTCGGTTTCGACGTCGTATTCGCGGAGCCAGACGTAAGCTCCGGCATCCGCACGCTGGAAGGTCTGACTCGCGAAGGCGCCCTGAAGGACAACGAGCAGTTTCGCACCGAGATAGAGAAACTCAAACCGGCGCTTGATTTCGATGCGCGCTTCGCCAAGGCGATGTCGGGCAAGCCGGTCGTGCTCGGTTACTACCTGTCGTCCGAAGAGGATGCGGAGAAAAGCGGCGTGTTGCCACCCGCTGTGATGCCCGGCGGCACATTCAAGGGGCGCACCATCGACTGGTTCAAATGGAACGGCCATGGGGCGAATCTCGACATCTTTCAGAAGGCTGCCTTGTCCGCCGGACTCTTCAACCCCATCGTTGACCTTGACGGTGTGGTGCGAAGGGTACCCATGCTCCTGGAGTACAACGGGCAGTACTACGAATCTCTGGCGCTTGCCATGTTCCGGGCACTCCTTGGATCCCCCAATCTCGAGCCGGGATACCCGCCCGAACGATTCCTTTCCAGGAACTACCAGGGGCTCGAATGGCTCGAGCTGAAGGCGAACACCAATGCGGGCGTTCGAACCGCCCGAATTCCTGTCGACAAGACCGTTAGCGCACTTGTCCCATATCGCGGCCTCGGCGGGCCCAAGGGGAATACGTTTCGCTATGTCTCGCTTGCCGATGTTTACGAGGGCAAGGTCCCGGAAGCGGACCTGAAGGGAAAAGTGGCCCTTTGGGGCACAACGGCGCCAGGTTTGAAGGATTTGCGCTCAACGCCGGTGGGCGAAGCCTATCCGGGGGTCGAAATTCACGCGAATCTGTTGTCGGGAATGCTGTCGCAAAGCTTCAAGGAGCGCCCTCCCTTCACCCTTGGCGCGGAAGTGCTGTTGCTGTCGCTTGGAGGAGTCTTCTTGGCGTTGCTGCTGCCGTTTTTGTCGCCCATGCGGGCTGTCATCGTGACTATGGCCGCGATGTTGCTGATCATCGCGCTCAATTTCTTCATTTACACGCAGCTCAATCTGGTACTGCCGCTGGCCGCGTCCCTACTGATGACAGCCGCGCTCTTCACCCTCAACATGGCCTATGGCTACTTTGTAGAGTCGCGCAGCAAGCGCGAATTCACGGCGCTGTTCGGCCAGTACGTGCCACCGGAACTGGTTGACGAAATGGCGCGCAATCCAACCAAATACAGCATGGAGCCGCAGGCGGCGGATCTGACGATTCTATTTTCGGATGTGCGCGGATTCACCACCATTTCGGAAAGTCTGTCCCCGGGCGATCTGGCGGCCTACATCAACGACTACCTCACCGGCATGTCCGCCGCGATCTCCAAGAACCGGGGCACCCTCGACAAGTACATCGGTGACGCAGTGATGGCGTTTTGGGGCGCGCCAGTGCCGGACGCGGAGCATGCGCGCCAGGGCGTGATCACCGCCTTGGAGATGCAGAAAATTGCCAAGGAGTTGAACGAGAAGTTTCGCGCGAAAGGATGGCCGGACCTGAAAATCGGGATCGGCGTCAATAGCGGAAACGTCCGCGTAGGCGACATGGGCTCGAAGGTGCGCAAGGCTTATACCGTGATGGGCGACCCGGTCAACCTCGCTTCCCGCCTGGAAGGTCGAACCAAGCAGTACGGCGTCGGCATCCTGGTTGGCGAAGTTACCGAAAAAGTAGTCAATGACGTGGTTTTCAAGGAACTGGATCGCATCCGGGTCAAGGGCAAGAACGAGCCGGTGGCCATTTTCGAACCCATCTGCCTGGATACGGAGGCCGACAAGAGGCTCAAAGACGAACTCAAGATATGGCGCGACGCCCTCAAGGCGTACCGCGCGCAATCCTGGGATCAGGTCGAAATGAACCTTTTGAACCTGCAGCGCATGAATCCCGATTGCTACCTGTATGAAGAGTACGCCAAGCGCGTGATACAGTTCAGAAAGAATCCGCCCGGCCCCAACTGGGACGGTGTCACCACGTTTGATGAAAAATAGCGCTTCCCGCGCGGTCCCGTTCAGATGAAAGTCAAGGTACTTGGTTGTTCCGGCGGTATTGGCGGCAAGCATTTGCGCACCACCGCGTTGCGCGTCGACAATGACGTGTTGATCGATGCCGGGACCGGTGTCGGGGATCTTTCATTGACCGAGCTGTCGATGATCGACCATATTTTCCTTACGCACTCCCACTTAGATCACATTGCCACGATCCCGTTCATTGTCGACACCGTCGGTGCGATGCGCGACAAGCCGCTCACGGTTTATGGCATTGAAGAAACCCTGGATACGCTCAAGAAGCACATCTTCAACTGGAGCGTATGGCCGGATTTCACTTCGATTCCGACCCCGGAGGCGCCTTTCATGCGCTACCAGCCCATCCGGGTGGGGCAGCGCATCGTCCTCGATGGCCGCACGTTTACCCCATTGCCCGCCAATCACACCGTGCCGGCGGTCGGATACCAGATCGACAGTGACCGCAATGCGCTGGTCTTCACGGGAGACACCTATGTCAATGACCCGTTGTGGAAAATCGTCAATCGCATTCCAAACCTCAAGTATCTGGTCATTGAGACCGCCTTTTGCAACCGCGAGAAGCAACTGGCGGTCGCATCCAAACACCTGTGCCCAAGCCTGTTAGCCGAGGAACTGGCCAAGCTGGAACGTACGGCCGAGATTTTCATCACGCATCTGAAGCCCGGCGAAATCGAGTTGACCATGCAGGAAATCGAGGAGTTCGCCGGCGACTACAAACCCCGCATGCTTCAAAACGGGCAGGTTTTCGAATTTTGATCACTGCAATGGCAACTACATCCATTTCGGCCGACCTGCTGCGCACTTTCGACCCCCTTGGATCGCTTTCAGCGCAGCGCTTGTCGGAATTCGCAGAGCTGTGCGTGATCGAATTCGTCAAAAAGGGCCAGGATCCGCTGCGGGCACGCAACGGCGGCGAGCAACTGGCTTTTCTGGCAAAAGGGCAAGTGCGTCTGATGTTCGCCGATGGCAGCAACGAGACGGTTTCCGCCGGGACTGACGCCGCGCGCGCCGCGCTGACACGAACCAGGAATATCGTCGCCGCGCAAGCGGCCACCGACGTGGAATTGGTCAGGATCGACCGCGATCTGCTCGATATCATGTTGACGTGGGATCAGTTGGCGGAATTCGATGCCACCCGGACCGGGCGGCTCAAGGTGATGGCCCCGGACGACGCCACTGCCCTGCCGCAATGGAAGGTCATGTCCGGCGTGTTCAGCATGTCCAATCTGCGTACGGGCGCTTTTGCCAACCTGCCGTCGGCGCATATCGCTGAATTGTTGAATCGTTTTTCGCGCCTGGAAGTCAGCGCCGGCGACACCATCATTCGCGAAGGCGACGACGGCGATTATTACTATGTGATCGAATCGGGCCGCGCGCTTGTCGCCCGGCTTGTGGGCGGTGTGGTCGTGACCTTAGCCGACCTCAAAAGCGGGGATGCGTTCGGCGAGGAGGCGTTGGTTTCGGAGGCCAAGCGCAACGCCACGGTGACGATGAAGCTGCCGGGGGTGCTGTTGCGGTTGGCCAAGCATGATTTCATCGCCCTGCTCAAGGAACCTCTGCTGAACCGAATTTCCGCCGATGCGGCCGCGACCAAGGTCTTCGCCGGCGCGCAATGGCTGGATGTGCGATATCCCTCCGAATTCCAGTACGACCGCCTGCCCGGCGCGATCAATATCCCGCTCGCAGAAATCCGCAACGCGTTCAGCGTCCTGGATAAATCGCGCGAGTTCGTGGTCTATTGCCAGAGCGGGAGACGAAGCGCGGCTGCGGCCTTCCTGCTTGCACATCGCGGCTTCAAGGTGTTTATGCTGGATGGCGGCCTTTGGGCCGCGCGCAAGGCTGGGTAAGACGTGGCCGGGTGCGCAAATTGCTGGTTTGTGTATCCGCGCCGGGTGTCCGGCACGGCAGGCGTCGCCGCCGGATGGAGTGAATCATGAGCGCTGTATTGAGTCCGAAACCCACGGCGCCCGGCGCCGACGTCAATCTCAAGCTGAATTTCCAGAAGAACCTGCAGACGGTCACCAACCGGATCCACGCGACCAACAATGTCGATGAGATCATGCTGGAGGTGAGCCTGGAAATTTGTACGCTCTTCAATGCCGACCGGCTCACGATCTACACGATCGCAGACGACAAGACATCCATCATATCCAAAGTGAAAACGGGGTTGAACTCGTTCAAGGACCTGAAGCTGCCGATCGCCGAGCACAGTATTGCCGGTTATGTCGCGCTGTCCAAGAAGCTGATCAACATCCGCGACGTTTACGACGAGAACGAACTCAAGGCGCACAATCCGAATCTAAGGTTCCTCCAGGAAGTCGACAAGCGCACCGGATATCGCACCAAGCAGGTGCTCTGCGCACCGGTGGTCGACGCACAGTCGAGCGAACTCATCGGCGTAGTCCAGATCATCAACAACAAGTCGGGCCAGCCCTTCGGCCAGCTCGAAGAAGAAGGCGCGGTCGGGTTGACGCAAACCCTGGCGATTGCCTTTCGCCAGCGCCAGAAGGCGGCGCAGCCGGTCAAGACCAAGTATGACTACCTGGTGGCCGATGCCGTCCTGTCGGCGCAGGAGTTCGATCTCGCCACGCGTTCGGCGCGACGCAAGGGCATCGATGTCGAGGAAGTACTGATCGGTGAATTCCAGGTCAAGGTGC